>DNGF01000059.1:0-2366 GCA_003486665.1 Oscillospiraceae bacterium | reverse complement strand
CCGCCGTATGTAAAGAGCTTGCCGCCTGCTCTGACATATATTCCTCCGTAATTACATTCATTGTTTCTGATCGTTCCGCCGTAAATATACATTGTACCCGAAACCGTGACTGCACCCGTAGTCGTGTTCTTGCAGTTCTGAACGACAGATTTTTCGTGCATATAAAGCGTTCCGCCTGTCTGAACATTAACTGCCGCAGCTCCGACAACTCCCGTCAGCTCCTTGCCGCCGTCAATTATCATGAGTCCGTCCGAATCGGTTTTACTTTCGTAATCCGCCTGTGACTGCTGAACATTATCCGCAACCGAGTTTCCGATTCTGAGAATCGAACCCTTTGAAACATCAAACATGATTCCGTAGAAAGAACCGGATCTGATCGCCTTATAGCCTGTATCGTCACAAAGGAGCGTAACGTCACCGTTAACCTTGATCGTTGAAGTGATCGGTGCGTTGGCAACGAGGGTGATTATAGCGGTTTCATCTGCCGAAACAGCGGCAAACGCATCGGCAAGATCGGTATACTCAACCGAGAACGCTCCGGCTTTACTTACCCTTGCGACAGTCGTTGTTTCCATGCTCGTTATTGTTCCGTTTGCAAGCGTGTACCAGTTGGAATTTGAAAGTCCGAATTTCATATAATTTGTACTCATCGCACTGCCGCCGAGAATCTTTGTCTTTTCGGCATATGTCTGCGGCGTTACGGTTGCGGCATAGCCCGAACAGGTAAGCTTATCTGACACATCAACGGTTTTGCCGCTGACAAGATATATGTCGTTTGACGAATCTATCTGAGCAGCCCCGCCGAGAGATAATGAAGCGCCGTTGTAAATTGCTCCGCCGAGTGCCTTATCGGACTTGTTCTCGGAGATATCGCCGCCGCTGATTCTGACCTCGGCGCCTGTTTCGCTCTGAATTGCACCGCCGGAAGAATATGCACGGTTAGAAGAGAGCGTGCCTCCGCTTATTTCAACAGTTGAATAATTCATAGCACATACGGCACCGCCGTACGTAGCCTGGTTTGCTGTCATTGACGCCTTGCCGCCGATAGCTGTCGTTGCATATACGCCGTATGATGCCGCAACGCCGCCCTTAAGCTTTGCAATATTTTCGGTAAACGTACCGCCTGTGACGACAGCCTGTCCTCCGTTATTATAAAGAACCGCACCCTGCGTAGCTTCATTTGATTTAAAGCTGCCGCCGCTGATATTTACCGTTCCCTCAAGATTATATATCACTCCGCCGACAGACGTACCGATGTTTCCGCTGAAAGCACCGCCGACTATCTCTGTTGTACCCTGATTGTAAATCACAGCACCCATAACGGTTGCCGAAGCCTGAGCCGCAGTTCTGAAATCATAGAACTCAACACCCGGCTGAACCGTAAGCACTGCGTCCTCGGCAACCTTTATTGCCGAAGCCGCTGCCTCGACAAGATTACCGTCAATGTAGAAATCCGCCGAGCTGTCATCTCCGTATACCTTTGAGCCTAACGTAAGCTTTCCCGTCACGTTAAACATCGGCGCGGTGAGAGATGCCGCTCTTTTCAGAGTTGAACCATTTTCCGAGAAAACTCCTATTTCGGAGGTTATATTTACCGTTTCGGCAAGCTCGGTATCGCGAATAATGTAAACCGTCGGGAGAACGGTTGAGCTTGCACTTGAAGCATAGCTAATTGCGGCGGACAAATTCTCATAATATGTGTCCGTACGGCCGTCAATCTGCACCTTTGCAACATATTTATCCTGAACTCGCTTTACACTTCTGACCGAGCCGTCCTTTACAGCCTTTACGGACGAGAGATTATACATTGACGTCAGCTGCGGGAAATAGTAAAAATAGGTATCGTCCGCGGTTGCTCTCCAGTCGGAGCTTGAAAATCCCATGTTGGAAACAGCCGAAGAGCCTGTCATCTGCGCCGGAGTCTTCTCCGTTGCGCCCGTAGTGAGCATATTCGTCTTATATGTTCCGTCAAAAATTATATTGGAAACATTTGCGCCGAGAGTATTACCGAACGCAACGCCGACCTGACTTGCGCCCGTTATTTTGCTCGAAACATAACAGGTTTTTACCGTACCGTTATTGTTGTAGCCGACAAGTCCGCCGACCATAACGTTACCGTTGATCTGAGCAGCCGTACAATAGCTGTTTGTGAGCGATCCGCCGGAATTATAACCGAGTACGCCGCCGACAAATCGTGCATTTGTCGCATTGATCGTTGCGTAGCTGAAGCACTTATTAACCGAAGCCTTGTTGCTGAAGCCGACAACACCGCCGACATTTGTAAGGTATGACTTATCGTTTGAATAATTTGTTCCGACAATCGTTCCGAGCATTGCGCTTGTCGATACGCTTGCAGCCGAACCGCC
>DNGF01000209.1:5324-6693 GCA_003486665.1 Oscillospiraceae bacterium | reverse complement strand
GGTCAAGCAAGGGACCGCTTATCTTTGAGAGATATTTTGCCGCCGCACCGTCGCGGCAGGTGCATTTCCTTGTCGGATGACCGTAATAACCGCAGGGGCAGGGGTTCATAGCGCAAACAAGCATAACCGAGCAAGGATATGTTGAAGCTCCCGACGCTCTTGAAATTGTGATTTTTCCGTCCTCCAGCGGTTGACGCATCATCTCCATTGCCTGACGGGAGAATTCGGGCAGTTCATCAAGGAACAGTACGCCGTTGTGTGCAAGTGAAATTTCACCCGGCTTTGGGATCGTTCCTCCGCCTGCAAGCCCAATGGTCGATACCGTATGGTGCGGCGCACGGAACGGACGTTGGGTTATAAGGCTTGAATTATTTTTCAACGCGCCCGATATTGAATAGATCTTTGTCGTTTCGAGGCTTTCCTCAAAGGTCATTGACGGCAGAATTGACGGAATTCTCTTTGCGAGCATACTTTTGCCCGAACCGGGGCTTCCGATCATCAGCGTGTTGTGTCCGCCTGCCGCAGCGACCTCTAAAGCGCGCTTGGCTTCAAACTGACCCTTAACATCGGCAAAATCAGGCATATAATCAAGCGTTTGCGTTTCGTCCGATCTAACAGGCTTCGCCGATTCGATCTGATTTGTTCCTCTGAGATGATTAAGAACATCAAAAACATTTGTAACAGGATATATCTCAACGCCCTCAACAACTGCCGCTTCGTTGGCATTCTCCGCAGGGACAAAAATCTTCTTAACTCCGCTCTGGCACGCTCCGATAACCATCGGCAGTACTCCGTTAACTCTGCGAACCTTGCCGTCAAGCGAAAGCTCGCCGAGAAATATATATCCGTCCGTGTCGGCTCTCAGCTGTTCGGACGCTTCAAGCAGAGCGACAAAAATTGCAAGGTCATAGAGAGGTCCTTCCTTGCGGCGGTCTGCAGGAGCAAGATTGACGGTAATGCGGCTGACAGGGAAATCAAAGCCGCTGTTCTTTATAGCGGAATGTACTCGGTTTCTGGATTCGCTGACAGCGGAATCGGGCAAGCCTACCACGTCAAAGCGCGGCAGTCCCGATGATATATCGGCTTCCACGCCGACAGGAAAAACCTCCATGCCGAAAATGCCCATGCTGTTGACCTTTGCAAACATTTTTTCATCCTCTTTCGTTTGATTTTGCCTCCCTTGCAGAGGAGGTGGCTTCGGCGGTTTGCGTCGAAGTCGTGACGGAAGGAGTTTAAATCTGATAAAACCATACTCCCTCAGTCGGCTGCGCCGCCAGCTCCCCCAGAGGAGGAGCCCACGCTCGAAGTGAATTTCAGCTGACTTTTTAATGCTTTGCAACGCAAAGCGACCGCTTCTTTTCACTCTTCA
>DNGF01000209.1:2449-5313 GCA_003486665.1 Oscillospiraceae bacterium | reverse complement strand
CACTTTTATCTTTTCTCTTGAATTAAACCCCTCAGTCAGCTTCGCTGCCAGCTCCCCTACAGGGGAGCCGAGATAAACTTCTTCTGACTTTAAAGTATAATTAAAAAATTTACATTACGTTTCAAGCCTCCCCTTGTTGCAAGGGGAGGTGTCGTCCTTGACGACGGAGGGGATAAAAATTAGAGTTTGATAAAAACCTTACTCCCTCAGTCGGCTGCGCCGCCAGAATCTCGCTACGGCTCGGTCACGCCACAGCTCCCCTTACAATAAGGGGAGGCTGAGAACCAAGCAGCTTTCAACTTGTTTTCACTCATCCGTCATTTTAAAAAGCTCATTCGGCGTACAGTTGAAAATTTGACAAAGTGCGTCGATGTTTTCGTACTGAATCGACTTTGTTTCGTTATTTATCATGCGGCTGAAATTCTGATAGCTCATGCCGAGCTGCTTATAGAGCCAATATTTTGTTTTGCCATTCTTTTCAAGTAAATTTAAAACATCTAATCTTATCATAAGATATCTCTCCATAATATACTTTCTTGTGAGATGATATTATATTTTTTCTTGTGATATATAGACTAATACATTAGATAGTTGTCATTATTTACCGTTTTAAAAGCTTGGACAAAAAAATACGGCAGATTTTATGTAACTTTTTCCTGTATTTCTCTTTATTTTTCTTTAAACATCAGTTATAATAAACTAAATATAGATTTAAAAGGAGTATATTATTATGCTTAAAAACATACCTTCGATACTTTCACCCGAACTTCTTAAGATTCTCATGGAGATGGGTCACGGCGACTACATCGTAATCGGTGACGGCAACTTCCCTGCAGTTACCAACGCTCAGCGTCTTGTTCGTCTTGACGGTCACGGCGTTCCCGAAATTCTTGATGCTATCCTTAAGCTCATGCCGCTTGACACATACGTTGACGCTCCCGTTTCTCTCATGGATAATGGCGACCCGGACAACCGTCCCGAAATCTGGGCTACATACAAAGAGATCGTCGAGAAGAACGAGGGCGACAAAAATATCGGACTTATTGAGCGTTTCGATTTCTACGATAAAGCAAAGAACGCTTTTGCAATCGTTGCAACGGGCGAAACAGCAATTTACGCTAACATTATTCTCCAAAAGGGTGTTGTAATAAATGACTAAAAGAGTTTTAGCCTTTGACTTCGGCGCATCGAGCGGCAGAGCGATAATCGGCTGCTTTGACGGCGATAAAATCACATTGGAAGAGGTTCACCGTTTCTCAAACGACCCCGTAAGCGTCGGCGGCACGGTGTACTGGGATGTTCTGCGCCTTTTTTATGAGATCAAGCAAGGCATTATCAAGGCAAAAATCGCAGGCGGTTTCGATTCGATCGGAATTGACACATGGGGCGTTGATTTCGGACTTATCGACTCCGAGGGCAAGCTGATGGAAAATCCCGTTCACTACCGTGACGCAAGAACCGTCGGACTTGTTGACGAAGCCTTTAAGACCATGCCGAAAGAAAAGCTTTACGGCATTACGGGAATCCAGTTTATGGAGCTGAACACCCTTTTCCAGCTTATTTCACTCAAAAAATACAGACCGTGGATGCTTGAGCGTGCGGACAAAATGCTCTTTATGCCCGACCTTTTCGGCTATATGCTCACAGGCAAAATATGCGCCGAATACTCGATAGCCTCCACGTCACAGCTCATTGACCTTGATAATAGAACGTGGTCGAAGGAAATTCTTGACGCTTTCGGAATCAAGGAATCTATCTTTGCTCCGCTTGTTCAGCCGGGTACGGTTCTCGGCGAGCTTTCAAAGGAGATCTGCGAGGAATGCGGTGTTGACCCCGTTCCCGTTATTTCCGTCTGCGGTCACGATACTCAGTCGGCTATAACCTCCGTTCCGTGCGAGGACGGTGATTTTGCTTTCCTTTCGAGCGGCACATGGTCGCTCTTCGGCACAGAGCTTGACAAGCCGATAGTCAATGAAACTTCGATGAACATAAACATCACGAACGAGGGCGGCTTCGATGGTTCGACGGGCTTCCTCAAGAACATAATCGGACTTTGGCTCATTCAGGAGAGCCGCCGTCAGTGGAAGCGAGAGGGCAAGGAATATTCCTATGCCGATCTTGAAAAGCTTGCGCTTGCCGCAGAGCCGTTCAAGTGCTTCATTGACCCCGATGCTCCGGAATTTGTTCCTCACGGTAACATCCCTGAGCGTGTGCGTGAATTCTGCCGCAAAACAGGTCAGTATGTTCCCGAAACTGTCGGCGAGATCATGCGCTGTATCTACGAAAGCCTTGCAATGAAATACAGGCTGACATTTGAAAAGCTCCGTGAATGTACGGAGCGTGACTACCCTGTTATTCACGTTATCGGCGGCGGCACAAAGGACGGTCTGCTCTGTCAGATGACGGCAAGCTCCTGCGACCGCACGGTTAAGGCAGGTCCGATCGAAGCTACCGTCATGGGCAACGTTGCTGTTCAGCTCATGTCCGACGGTTCTGTTGAAAATATCGGACAAGCAAGAAAAATCGTTGCCGACTCCTCCGAGCTTAAAACCTTTGAGCCTAATGACACGGACAAGTGGGCGATGGCTTATGAGGATTTTCTCAAGATAGTTTAACAGCACTGCAAGTATGGGACTGTAAGGGTGATTGAATATGACCGAAAGAGATAAAAAATCAATTATTCTCGCGTTTAAAATTCTTTCAATATCAGTCTTTTGCATCGCTTGTATCGGAATATATTTGTTGTTTTGTTTCTTATTGGCAGCCGATTCGTTAAACTACGGCGAATACGGATATATCGGCAAGATTATTCTTGCAGCTGTTCTTGTTGCATCTGCCGCTTTGCTTGCATTTACACTGTTCGG
>DNGF01000209.1:528-2418 GCA_003486665.1 Oscillospiraceae bacterium | reverse complement strand
AACAGGTAAAGTCAAAAGGGTTATTGCTATGATCGCCTGCGCCGCACTTGTCGCTTCATTTTTCCCTCTGTTGGATGTAACCGATAAGATGTGTGCAAAGCTGTACACGGAATTTTCACCTGAAAATTGGAACCGAACAGCTCAGATACACCCAAACCTTTTGCAATACNNGGTACCCGACCTTGAAGAGAAATACAATCTTGTCGGCATGGATATTTCAGAGGTTGATAAATTACTTGATTTGGATAATTGGGGACCGTCAAATTACGGACGGGAATACTATCACCGAATCGGAGGGGCTTATAAATTTCTTGTTATCAGCTATGACAAAAACGGCAAGGTCACAAAATTTTATACAACTGACGATATAGGGGTGGGATAAGAATGAAAAACAAAGGCTCGAAAATTGCTCTTAAAATTCTCTTGGCTCTTTTGGTTGCAGGAATACTATTTGGTATTTATTTCATAACAAGACTTTCCTTTATCGGACCTGCGATAAGCTCAGGGAAATACAGCCATCTCGGAGAAATAATTGCCGCAGTCATTCTTGTTTTGGCATATCTTTGTGTGTGCATTACAATTTTTGTTGAGAAGAAAAGGCTTATCAGCGGAATTGTTTCTTTCCTCCTTGTAATCGGCATTATTCCTGCTCTCGGCGTAGCTAACACCGTTGTTGCTGCCAAGGAGTATCAGACCTTTAATCAGGAAATCTGGAACGACCCCGAATATTATAACTGCCGTCAATACATGATTGACGATATTAAAAGCAAGTATGGACTTATCGGCATGGATGTTAAAGAGGTTAAAAGTATTCTCGGCGAAAACAGCTACGATTCTCCCGAAGATAACGAGTTCTATTATGAAATCGGTCAGGAGTTTCCGGGATATAAAAAATTCATAATCACCTACGATGACAACAGCAAAGTCACATCGGCTGTGGTTCAAGGATAAGGAAGATGATTTTATGAGAAAATCAAAAAAGAAATTTTTTATTCCTGTTTTAGTGATTGTTTTTTTAGCAGTATCGGTATGCGGTTTCCTTGTGTATTGGGATAATCACGGAATCATAACAAAGGTCGATTCAATCGAAGAAGTTGCCGAATATGTAGCAACGGACTTTTTTCCAACCGATTATCAGAATTATAATAATGTTCACTTTGTGAAAAACGACAGATGGCATTTGATTTCCGAATCCGAGTCAATTACCATGAAAATCACAGATCCCGAAAAATTCGAGTCTTTGAAAGCTGACATTGCCGGCAAATACGGAGAAAATGACTTTTTCGGCAATAAACCGTTTGAATACAAATCAACGGTTTTCAGAGCCGTTACAAGCGGTGACCTCGGCTACCCGAAGCAAATGGGCTTTATCGGAATTTCAGAAAGCAAAAAAGCAATTTATTATCTTTGGTTCTATGATTTTGACCGTGATTCGATAGGTGACATGGAAACTTTTGTTGTTGAAAACTTTAAACAAACAATTTAAGTTGAAATGATTTAAAAGTGAGATCAAAAGAGGATATTGTATGGAAGAGAGAAAAACAAATCATGAAAAGCCACGCAGAAGAACCGCACTAAAAGTTATAAGTCTTATAATTTTTCTTATTGCGGTAGCTTTACTTACTATTTTCGGAACAGTCAGATATACCTGCGGATATGAGGCACTCTACTACGGTAAATATTCCGCTTGGGGTATATATCCTCCGATCATCGGACTTATTACGTCAATCGTGCTTTTTATTATCGCCGTATTCGGCAAAAAAGGTAGAAAAGTTTGTGGAATAATTTGTGCGGCTATTATTGTGCTAACCTTTCCTTATATTGACGGTCTTGACTATATACTTTCTAAACCGTATAAAACTTTCAGCACATCGGCATGGAGTAATGACT
>DNGF01000209.1:265-495 GCA_003486665.1 Oscillospiraceae bacterium | reverse complement strand
GAGAAAAAATATGATTTGGCCGGCATGGATATTGAAGAAGTTAAAAAGATTCTTCCCCAAGACAGTTTGATGTATATTGAAGAAGATTCAACCCATGGTGAATATCTTTGCTATCTGATTGGCAACGAAGGCTTATGGCACAAAACGTATGAGATTTATTATAACGGTGAGGGCAAAGTTACAAGCACAAAAATCAGTGTAAGATAATTAAGTTAAAAATCTGCTTGCAG
>DNGF01000209.1:0-228 GCA_003486665.1 Oscillospiraceae bacterium | reverse complement strand
ATAATTCAACGAAAGGCTGAATTAAATATGGCAGAGAAAGACAAAAATGCGAAAAAATCAATTTTTTTTGCTCTCAAAATTATTGCATTTATATTTCTTTGCGTCATCTATGCAGTTCTGATTTCCTTTTTCGGTCTTTCCTCCGATTCCATACGCTACGGCAAATACGAATATATCGGCGTAATTATCATCGCAGCAGTATTCATTGGTTTTGTAGTTTCGCTTACA
>DNGF01000038.1 GCA_003486665.1 Oscillospiraceae bacterium | reverse complement strand
GAAGTTGACAGCAGCTATTTTACCGTCATAAAAGCCGAACACAGTTTTGTATAAACTTAACAAATTCCGATAAAATAAAGGCGATATATTTTTCGACAAAAAGCAAAACTATCTCTTTAAAAAATTGCTTATTTATAGTAAAATACTATTATAAAACTGAAAGGCGGAAAATGTTTTATGAGAAGTGAAGCGAACTATAACACCATACCTGTCGGTCAGCTTGGCATTGTTGCTCTCCCCGGCTGCGAAGAGCTTGCCAACAAGATCGACAACTATCTGATCAGATGGAGATTTCAGCGCAACAGCGAACACAAGGACACGCTTGCATTTGCAGGATATGAGAAGTCTACATACCTTATTAACATGGACTTCCCCCGTTTCGGCACAGGCGAAGGCAAAGCAGCGCTCAACCAGACGGTCAGAGGTTATGATATATACATTCTTGCCGATGTTTTTAACTACGGCGTAACCTACAAGATGTACGGAATGACGGTTCCGATGTCGCCGGACGAGCATTTCGCAAACCTGAAGCGCGCTATCAGCGCAATTGAGGGCAAAGCGAAGAGAGTTTCGGTCATCATGCCGATGCTTTATGAGGGCAGACAGCACAAGCGTTCCAGCCGCGAATCGCTTGACTGCGCGATGATGCTTCAGGAGCTTCACAGCATGGGCGTTGAAAACTTTATCACCTTTGACGCACATGACCCCAGAGTCATGAACGCAATTCCCCTTTGCGGATTTGAGAGTATTTCACCCGCTTATCAGATGATCAAGGCGGCAGTAAGAAACGTTGACAACCTTAAATTTGACGTTGACAATCTTATGGTTATCTCCCCCGATGAGGGCGGTATGTCGCGTTGTATTTATTATTCAACGGTTCTCGGCGTTGAACTCGGTATGTTCTATAAGCGCCGCGATTATTCAAGAATTGTTGACGGAAGATGTCCGATTATCGCTCATGAATTCCTCGGCGATAATGTTGAGGGCAAGGATGTTATAGTTGTTGACGATATGATCTCCTCAGGCGAGTCCATGATTGAGGTTGCAACAAAGCTTAAGGAGCTTAAGGCAAAGCGAATCTTTATTTTCTCCGCATTCGGTCTTTTCTGCAACGGCTTTGACGCTTTCGACAAGGCATATGCAAAGGGTATTATTGACCGTGTATTTACAACAAACCTTGTTTACGGAACACGCGAGCTTCTCGATAAGGAATGGTATGTAAGAGTTGATATGTCGAAGTATCTTTCATATATTATCGACACTCTCAACCACGACACATCCATCAGCGATCTTCTTGATCCCGCCGAAAAGATCAATACGCTTCTCGGCAAATAATTAAAACTGTAATAAAGCGGCATATTATTCCTTTAACGGGTAATATGACCGCTTATTTTTTTCTTGAAATTATTCATAATCTGTTGTATTATAATAAAAAAGGCAGGGTGATATCATGAGCGAAAAGAAAAGTAAAAAGGATATTCTTCAATTTATAAAATTTGTTCTGTTCTCCGCTTCGGCAGGAATAATTCAGGCAGGAAGCTTTACACTTATGAAAGAGGTCGTTCTTGAAATGAACTTCTTTAAGGAATTGATGTCCGAGCATGAAAGCTTCGCAAGAATCATGAACAACGAATACGGTCCGATATATCTTATCGCTCTTATTCTTTCGGTTCTCTGGAACTTCACATTTAACAGGAAATTTACGTTTAAATCGGCAAACAACGTTCCCATCGCAATGCTTAAGGTCTTTGCCTTTTATGCCGTATTCACCCCTGTTTCAACCGTGATCGGCGTTCACTTCACGGGCAAATATCCGAATTCGGAGGCGGTTGACTACATTGTTTTGATCGTCACCATGCTTGTTAATATGATAACCGAGTTTATTTACGATAAATTTGTTGTATTCAGAAACTCCGAGGGAACAGCAGAGAAAAAAGAAAAATAACCTATTTTGTCCGGAATTTCTTATGATTTTCCGGACAGCAATTTTATATAGACAAGAGAAATTTAAAATGATATAATACAATTAAAGGAGGCCGGTAAAATGACTAAAACAATAAAAAGAATTCTCTGTATCGTTATGTGCTTCGTTTTGATACTCCCCTTTGCGCTCAACGCGGCAGCGGCGGAGATTAACATCGGATTCACGCAGGAGGATTTCCTTGTCACCAAGGGAAATAAGATCTACAATCAAAACGGCGAGGAGATTCTTCTCCACGGCGTTAACCTCGGTTCATGGCTCATTCAGGAGGATTGGCTGTCGCCGTACGAGGAAGTACAGGATCACTACGACATAATTCAGACTCTCATTGATCGCTTCGGTACAGAAAGAGCATATATGCTCATGAATACATACCAGGATAACTGGATAACGGAATACGACCTTGACCAAATCAAGGAAATGGGCTTTAACTGCGTTCGTGTTCCGTTCTGGTACAGAAACTTCTATTCAGATGATAACGGCACAAAGATTCTTGATAAAAACGGCGAATGGGATTTTCACTATCTTGATTGGATAGTCAGCGAATGCTCGAAGAGAGAAATATATGTTATTCTCGATATGCACGGTGCGCCCGGATTCCAGAGCGACGCACCTCACAGCGGAAAGAGGGATGCCTGTCAGCTCTATGAGGACTCCGAGCAGGGTGAATTTTACAGGACGCTTGCCGACGAGCTTTGGACTGCCATTGCTTCACGCTTCAAAGGCAACCCTGCGGTTGCAATGTACGATCTTCTCAACGAGCCGTCATGCGAATGTGAGTACGGCGAGGTTACAAGAAGAATAAACAATACAAAAGAATACAAACGTCTTTACAAGGCTGTCAGAGCCGTTGACGAGGATCACATAATAACGCTTGAATGTATTTGGACAGCTTTTGCACTGCCCCATAAGGCTCTTGCGGGTTTTGAAAATGTTGTGTATCAGGTGCATTTCTATCAGAAGTCCGATTTTATCTTCGTTCTTTTCGTAACGCTGACAAAAATTTATTATATGAACACACCGCTTCTTATGGGAGAATTTTATCCTCTCGGCACAACAACATGGGCAAGCTGCTTTAAGGCAATGAAAAGCCTTAATTACAACTGGATGCTTTGGACGTACAAGGCGTCGGGTCACGGAATGTGGGACTCCGATTGGGTAATGTTCGGCGCAAAGGACGGCTTCGAGCGAGCAAAGGTTAAGACGGATTCATACGATGAAATTGCAAGAAAATGGGGTTCCTGCCTCAGAACGGACGGTAATTTCGAAAACACGGGACACTATGACCGCGACGTTGCGGCTTATGTGAAGTAATAAATATTCTAAAAAAGGGCGGCAGATTGCCGTCCATTTTTATTTCGGCAATCTCATTCCCCTGCCGATTCAGACTGACTTTTCTTCTGGCCTTGGGTCGGTGTGGTGTTTCCGCCAAAATTCGTATTACATATTAAAAAAGAGGCTCGGAAATAATCCTGAGCCTCTGTGTTGTTATTCAGCTTATTTTGTGCCGAAGATTCTGTCGCCGGCGTCACCAAGACCGGGAACGATGTAGCAATGCTCATTGAGCTTCTCATCGAGAGCAGCGCAGTAAATGTCAACATCGGGGTGAGCCTTCTGAAGTGCTGCGAGTCCTTCGGGAGCTGCGATAATTCCCATAAATTTAATTGATTTCGGATTTCTCTCTTTGATAAGCGAGATTGCGTCAATTGCCGAACCGCCTGTTGCAAGCATCGGATCAAGAACAATTACATCGCGGTCAGCTATATCAACGGGAAGCTTACAGTAATACTCAACAGGCTTGAGCGTTTCGGGATCACGGTAAAGACCGATGTGGCCTACACGAGCCGAGGGAACAAGAGAAAGTACACCGTCAACCATTCCCAAGCCTGCTCTGAGGATAGGAACGAAAGCAAGCTTCTTGCCTTCAAGGTTGTGTGCCTTGCACTTGCAGATCGGAGTTTCAATCTCAACTTCCTGAACCGGAAGATCTCTTGTTGCTTCGTAGCACTCAAGAGTAGCGATCTCGCTGACAAGCGATCTGAAATCCTTTGAAGATGTGTTCTTATCTCTGAGGATCGAAAGCTTGTGCTGGATGAGAGGATGATTGGTGATTGTTACTGTTGACATATTTATACCTCCGTTAATTAAAATGTACCGTTTTCAATTGCCGTGATCTGATCGACACGTCTTTGATGACGTCCGCCCTCAAATTCAGTGTTGAGGAAAACATCGACCATTTCATTGGCAAGTCCCGCTCCGACAACTCTGCCGCCCATGCAAAGGATGTTGGCATCGTTGTGAAGCCTTGTATATTTTGCGCTGAAATAATCAGAACAGCAAGCCGCACGAATGCCCTTAACCTTATTGGCAGCCATGCTTATGCCGATTCCCGTGCCGCAGCAAAGAATTCCGAGAATCTTATCATCGCTGTTTACAACGGCATTGCCTACCTTGAACGCTATCTCGGCGTAATCGACCGAATCGGTGCTGTGTGTACCGTAATCGGTGATCTCGTATCCGCCGACTTCTTCAAGGTGCTTTTTGATGGACTCCTTGAGTTCATATCCGCCGTGATCGGCTCCGATTGCTATTTTCATTAAATCACTCGCCTTTTCTAAGTTTTTATTTTCTAAGGTAATACCGCACAATTGAAGTGCAAGCCTTATTTATGGAGTTTTGCCTTAAGTTCACGCTCCGCCTGTGGAAGTCTGAGATACTCAGGCACAAGCATTGCGCTCTCGATATATTTATCTTCGGGCGCGTTCATCGCCTCGAAGCACACACCGACAGCCGACTGAAAGCGATGCGTCTGTGATGCAAGACGCACATCATCCGTCCTTTTCAGATTATTATAACATATTTCTGCGCCATCGCCAACAATTATTTTTAATTTTTTATATTCTTCGAGCTTTTTTTCTACATTTTCTATCGAATCGGCATTATCCTCGGTCAATCTTGTGATTCTGCCGTCCGTAATATCAAAAATTGCATTATAAACCTGTCCGCAGCGTGCGTCCATGGCACAGCAAGCGATGCAGTCCGTGTCAATGAGGTTATATGCCATTGAGCCGAGCGTGGAAGCGCCGTAAACGGGAATTTTGAGAACATCTGCCATGCCCTTTGCCGCCGCAACTCCGATTCTTATTCCCGTGAACGAGCCGGGTCCCTTGTTGACGGCTATCAGGTCGATATCATCAAGCTTAACTTTTGCGTTTTTCAAAAGGGTTTCAATCATCGGCATAAGCGTCTGCGAATGAGTCAGTCCCGTATTGGTATAGAAGCAGCCGAGAACCTTTCCGCCGTCCGTTATTGCCGCGGAAGCCGATCTTGCCGAGCTGTCGATTCCGAGTATTTTCATGTAAGATCAACCCCCTCTATTTGAATTATTCTATCATTTTCATTCTCGCCGGGCTTAAATGTGACCCTAATGCTGTTTTCGGGCAGAGCGTTTTCAATATTCTCGCTCCATTCAACGGCAAGCACGCCGCCGTAATCGAGGTAATCAAAAAAGCCTGTCGAGTAAAGGTCATCCCAGCTTTCGATTCGATACATATCGAAGTGATAGAGCGTGTTATCTTTTCCTCTGTATTCATGAACAAGGGCAAACGTCGGACTGCTGACCTCTTTTTCATCAATGCCGAGTCCGGTGGCAAGACCGTGAGTAAAGGTTGTTTTGCCCATACCCATTCCGCCGAAATACGCTACGACATCTCCGCTCTTTAATTTTGAGCCGAGCTTCTCCCCTATTCTGTGAGTTTCCTCAACATTATGGCTGTAATAAACACACAAAAATATCACCTCCGTGATATTATAACACATTTTTTTGTGTTGTAAATATCCAGAGATGATATTAACTTGTCAGAATCGGAAATCTCGTCTGTTTGAGGACTTTATAGCCTCAATATTCTGATGTGCGATCTCTCTGACCTTTTCTTTTGGAATTTTTTCAAGCTCACGGTCGATCATTTCAAAGCCTATCTTCCTCGTTTCCTCCGAGGCGTAGTCAATAAGATATTCCGTAAGCGTCATCAATGCGTTCGGGTGACAGCAGTTAAGGATCTGACCGTTCTTGCAAAGGCTCATGAATCTGTCGCCTGTTCTGCCCTCACGGTAGCAAGCCGTGCAGAACGAGGGAATATGATCCTTTTCCATAAGCCAGCGAACGACCTCGTCAAGGGTTCTCTGGTCGGAAACATCGAACTGCTCGGAATCGTGAGGACGCTCCTCCTCGCAATATCCGCCGACAGATGTTCTCGATGCGCCGCTGATCTGCGAAATGCCGTAATCAAGCACCTTTCCTCTTACAGCTTCGCTCTCACGGGTGGAAATAATCATTCCCGTGTAGGGAACGGCGATACGGATACATGCGATAATCTTTGCAAACATATCGTCGGCAAGGCTGTTGTCGAAAACATCGGGATCAATATCGTCCGCATGCTTAACTCTCGGAACGCTTATTGTGTGGGGACCAACGCCGTGAACGGCTTCAAGATGCTCCGCGTGCATAAGAAGTCCCGCGAATTCGTATTTATAGCCCTCAAGACCGAACAGAACGCCAAGACCGACATCGTCAATGCCGCCCTCCATAGCTCTGTCCATAGCCTCGGTATGGTAATCGTAATCGTGCTTCGGTCCCTTTGGATGAAGCTCAAGATAGCTCTTTTTATTATAGGTTTCCTGGAAAAGAATATATGTGCCGATACCTGCTTCCTTGAGCTTTCTGTAATTTTCAACAGTTGTAGCGGCAATATTTACGTTAACTCGGCGGATATCTCCGTTCTTGTGGTGAACGGAATAAATCGTCTTAATGCAATCAAGAATGTACTCGATCGGGTTGTTGACAGGATCCTCGCCCGCTTCAATAGCAAGACGCTTGTGACCCATATCCTGGAGGGCGATAACCTCCTTTTTGATTTCCTCCTGTGTCAGCTTCTTTCTTGCGATATGCTTATTTTTGTAGTGATAAGGGCAGTAAACACAGCCGTTTACGCAATAGTTGGAAAGATAAAGCGGAGCAAACATAACGATTCTGTTGCCGTAGAAAGCAAGCTTGATCTCGTTAGCGAGCTTATACATCTCCTCAACCTTTTCGGGAATATCGCAGGCAAGAAGAACGGAAGCCTCTCTGTGGGTAAGTCCTGCACAGGTAACGCCGTGGTCATTCTTCTTCGGGCGAGCTTTTTCAAGCAAGGAGTCAATAAGCTCAACGTTATGCTTATTCTTTTCCGCGTATTCCATTGTTGCGAGAATTTCCTCATGATTGATGAATTCCTCGGCTTTGAGTGATTTCGGGTTGTAAACTGCCATAATGATTTCCTTTCCTTTAAGTCAGATTAACTTTCTTTCAGATGTTTCGTCGATTACAAAAATATGGGGTGTGTTTTCTGCTTTACAGCAAACTAAACAGCCTTCCCCTTGAGGGGAAGGTGGGCGGCGGATTGCGCCGCTCGGATGAG
>DNGF01000260.1:10825-10976 GCA_003486665.1 Oscillospiraceae bacterium | reverse complement strand
ATTTCCTTTAAAAGCTCCGCAGTGAAAATTTCCGTTTCTTTGGAGGCGGTTCCGTTGCCGATTGCAATGATTTTAACGCCGTATTTTTTGATAAAATTCTTAATAAGCGTCTTTGCCTGCGCTTGCTGAGCGGCGGAGTGGGTAATATAGG
>DNGF01000260.1:9343-10770 GCA_003486665.1 Oscillospiraceae bacterium | reverse complement strand
CAAGCACACGTCCCGTTGCGTCAACAACAGCAACCTTGCAGCCTGTTCTGTAGCCGGGATCAAGTCCGAGTGCGACCTTGCCCTTTACGGGCGGCTGAAGCAAAAGCTCCTTTAAATTGAGTGAAAAATTTTTGATCGCCGAAGCGTCGGCTCTTTCCGTCAGAGCGGAACGTATCTCGCGTTCAACCGACGGAAAAATCAGTCTGTCGTATGCGTCAACACCCGCGTCGCGAACCGTGTCGGTGCAGAGGGAGCCGTTATCGCCGAGTGTTTCCGAGGCAATGACATTCAGCGCTTTAACTCGGTCAAGCTCAAGACTAACCTTAAGAAAGCCCTCGTTTTCTCCGCGGTTGATTGCAAGAATTCTGTGATCGGCGATTTTACTGACAGGCTCCGAATATTTGTAATATTTTTCATAGACGCTCTTCTTTTCGGCATCGCTTGCTTTTACGTTTACGATTCCGACAACGTTGAGCAGATTCTTAAGTCTGCGGCGGATGTCGGGCATATCCGAGATAACCTCGGCGATGATGTCCATTGCACCGCGAAGCGCTTCTTCTGCCGTATTGACCTCTTTCTCTTCGTTTATGTAGTCCTTTGCAAGCTCAATTGCCGACGGACTGTTCGCCGCTTGAAGATAAATTGCCTGAGCGAGAGGCTCAAGACCTTTTTCTCTTGCAACCGAAGCCCTTGTTTTTCTCTTCGGCTTAAACGGGCGGTAAATATCCTCCAATTCGGCGAGGGTCGCCGCTTTGTCAAGCTCTGCCGAGATTTCATCGGTCAGCTTTTCCTGACCCTCGATCGAGGAACGAATCTCCTCTCTGCGCTTGTCCAGATTGCGAAGATATTCAAGTCTTTCGAAAATCGCACGCAGGGTCTGGTCGTCGAGAGTGCCGTGAGCTTCCTTTCTGTATCTGGCAATAAAGGGGATCGTGTTGCCGTCGTCAATGAGGGAAACGACATTTTCAATCTGCCATTTTTTCAGGTTGAATTCGGTTGTGAGTGCAAGAATTATATCCATAAGTTACCTCTTTTGTCGGTGGTTACATTGTTTTTATCTGTCGAACGTCCGAGCCGTCAAAGCGGAGCATGACGTAGTTGCTCAGAATTCTTGAACCGATACGCTCGCCGTAATTATCGGTAAGCTGTTCGGGCGTTAGATTTGTGCTGATTATTGTCGGTCTGCCCTCAAGCTCTCTTGAATTGACGATGTTATAGAGGGCGGAAACCGTGAACTGCGTTGTGAATTCCGCTCCGAGGTCGTCGATTATCAAAAGGTCGCAGTCAAGGATCGTTTCCTCGGTACTGCCGTCCGCGCGACCGAATTTTTCCTTTTCCAGCCTGTTAAAAAGATTCTGTGCGGAAGTGTAAATTACCCCGTAACCTGCCTCAACTGCTTTGCCTGCAACGGCAAGGGAAAGGTGGGG
>DNGF01000260.1:7232-9296 GCA_003486665.1 Oscillospiraceae bacterium | reverse complement strand
AAGGGAAAGGTGGGTTTTGCCAAGCCCTGTTTTTCCGTAGAAAAGAAGACTCGGCGAATGACGGCTGAAGTCGGCTGCATACGCTTTGCAATAGTTCAGCACGCTTTCCATTCGGCTTCGCGGACTTTTGCCTGCTCCGCCCGGATAATAGTCGAGCTTGAAATTGTCGAAGCGGCAGTTGCCTACGGGAAGCTTGGAACAAAGCTTTTCATATTCAAGCGATTTGAGAAGATCCCTGAAGCAGCCGCACATTATTCCGCCGACAAAGCCCTTGTCCTCGCATTTTTTACAGGTGTAATTTACGTCAAGCCAATTTTCTGGGAAGCCTGCGCTTTTGAGAAGTGTGCGGCGCTGAGCCTGAGCCTCAAGACTGACCTGAGAAAGCCTTTTTATGTAGCTTTTGGCATCGTCAACGCCCATTCCGAGCGCCTTGATCGTTGCCAGACCCGCCGACGACATTCTCTCCTCGATCTCAAGGATTTCCGGAACGGCTTCAACGGCGATCCGATGATGCTCTTCACGCTCGGAGAGCGCACGGCTTCTTCGTTTTGCCAATTCCTGTTCGGCTTTTTTATATGTTTCTTTGCTGTATGCCATGTTCAGCTTCCTTTCTTATATACCGGCAGAGCATCGCCTCGGCGGTTAAATTCGTCAATATCATATGATGCGTTCGATTTTGCACGGGGAGATTTTTTTCGGCGAAAATCTTCCTTTTCCTTATCAATATCATCGGGAGTTTTGATTCCTTTTGCGTGCCAGTTCATCAGTATTTTATTCATGTACGGAAAGCTTATTTTGCTTGAATGATTGAGCATTTCCTCATAGGCGAGGTAGATCATTTCAACATTGAATTTCAATTCAACGGACCATGTTTTGAGATAAGCCGACTGTGATGAGGACGGGCGCGGATTCTGAATCCCCGCTATTTCGGCAAATTCCTTCCAGAGCTTGTTGCAGGAATTGAGAATTTTTATCTGTTCGTCAGCCTTTTCGATTGAGTCGATTTCCATTTCGCCCCAGGTTTTGCCGACCTTTGATATGTAGGAAAAGCCGCTTTTTCCGACCGATTTGCAGTATTCGACAAGCATATATATTACCTCGATCGGCAGACCGTAATGATCGTGCATCATCAGAAGAATGCTTCGGCTGTCATAGCCGAGGGTTTTGCCGAGCATTTTCTCGATATCGGAGAACATTGCAAGAATTTCGGGGTCTTCCTTACATCTTGCGATTATCTGCTCGTTTGACGGCTTTGAAGCGGTGATTTCTTCAAGCTGTTTCGGCTGTTCCGCCGTCTTTAGTTCTTCAGCGGCAGCGGGGGCAGGGGTAACGGTGACGTCCGTTCCGATAAGAACGCCCCAGCTTGCAATAACCGTCAGCGCGTCATTGACATCCGCTGCGCTGTAGCCGATCTCCTGTGATATTCTCACGGCGTCGATCGGTTCGGAAATGTGGCGGCAGATCCAAAGCAGAGTTTTAAGCTGAGATGCGCTTGCAAATTTTATGTAGTTATCCACGACCTGAGCCGGCACGGCAAACATCGAGCCGAGAACAGCGGAATTGAAAATATACGACATTATAAACATCCTTTTACATTTAATAAATACAACATACATTATACACGTTTGCGGGGGAAAATTAAACACAAAAAATATATTTTACATGGCCGGAAAAAAAATACAACCGCTTGTGGCTTTTGTCTGTGTCAATCACAATTCGCTCGACAAAAGCGCCAAAAATTTTCTCCGAAAATATATTTGCAATCATTTAGTTTTAAAAGCGAAAAATAATATTACCTATTGTCGGAAAGGTGTTTTTTATATTTCTTTTGGATGTTTTTTGTTAATTTTATACACAAAATTTATTCGTGAACCTGTAAAAATTTAGTTGAAATTCGTCTTGAAATGTGATATTATAATAATGTCTATACTGGGAAAGTGGGTTATTGGCAGAAATGTCATAATCCGTTTTCGGCAGAATAAACTTTTCTGAAGGAAAATGTACCGTGTGCAATGGGGTATCGGTATGTTTTTGAGTCATGGGAGGTAAATATCATGAAAAGAC
>DNGF01000260.1:4980-7162 GCA_003486665.1 Oscillospiraceae bacterium | reverse complement strand
AGAGTACGGTAAGCGTACTGCTTTGCCTTGTCATGCTTTTGACTACCTTCTGCTTCTTCGATATCGGTTCGGTGATATCGGAAGCATTGATTTCAAAGAGCAGTCATGCGCTGACAGAGGCGGGCAATGATTCCAACACCTTCGCGCAGTACAATATTTCTGCGCCCGAACTTGTATATATTAAGCCGGGCGGAAGGGATTCGGATATTTTCCTGAATGCCACGTCTACCGGTACGGTAAGCGAGATTACCTCGGACACGAGTACGCTCAGCTTTTCCTGTGCAACGGCGAGAAGCGTTGTAATTACAATGACGCTTCTTGACACAAACCTCGATGCTACAACTGCAAACATAGTATCGGAGGTCGTTTTCACTGACGACACATATTTTCAGACGAACGAAGCGCTGTCATCTTCTTCGTCTTCTATAAACAAGACGATCAAGAGGATCACTATGTTTAAATCCGAACCGGGCAAGGAATATGTTGTTCGTTGGAATATCGTATATACGACCGCTTCGGGTACATATACGACATATGCCTACACCGGCATCAAGTTCCCGTTGCTCTCTCAGGCAGGTATGACTACAAGGCAGTACTATTTCGGTACTTCCGGCGGTCTTGTAAACAACCCTGCGGAATCGGCAACATATTCGTTTATCACGGGTGTTGACGCCGTTAAGGGCGGTAATGACGGCTCAAAGTGGGTCGAAACAGGCTCAACGCGCACGGCTCCGCTTATCAACTTCAATGCAAGCCTTTACCCCAGAGGACTTGATATGCCGATCAGTAACGATTATTTTGACCAGAACGGAACAGGAGTGCTTACCGCATTTGCGAAGAAAGGCAGCAACAATGTTTACTTCGGTCAGGGTTCAAGAATCTATAATACGGCATGGGATACTCCGGGCAGCAAGACCTATAACCCCATGGATATGATACAGCATTCCGATTACTTCGGCGGAAAGCCGAGTACAGACGGTGATGCGTGGGGCTACGCTGCGGCTGATATCACTATAGATACATCAAGATATTCGGATTTCAATCAGGTTCCGAACCTTTCTGTCGGATTTGTTGAGTTTGATTCCGACGGTGCGAATGACAAAAACTATCTGAATGCAATCCGTAACAGCTCATATACGACATGGGACGCGGCGGATTATTTCAGAAATAACAGAACAATTACAAATAGTGCAGGTAAGCAGAACACGGCACCGACAATTTATGCGGACGTTGACCGCGGCGATGAGAAGAACGACCGTTCATGGGTCCGCGGACTTTATAAGCTTAACGGTAATATAAACACAGTTACAAGTAATCTCAAAAAGTCCACATCGGGCGGAACATCTCTTCCTATCGCAACATACAGCGGCGGAGTATACACCACATATATGAAGTTTGAATATACCTGTCGTTTCAACCCTTGGCTCAAGAGCGACGAGTATTGTGCCGGTGTGTCTGTTGTTAAGCTCAATGCGAAGATAACAAACAAGGGTACGGCTCGTAGCTATTACTATAAATACCTCAATTCCGGTGTCAACACATCGGCAAGCAACTGGGCTACGATTGACGGCTATGTTAAGTCATACGTTAAGGCTCTTTGCGTTTCCTCGGCTGTTGCAGGCTCATATACCGATCCTGCGTCAGCAATTACGACTGCACAGACATTCCTTAAGGGAACCGACGGTATGAATACAACTACGCCGTTGTCGCCGCCGTTGTACTTCTATGTTCCCGAAGCAGTTTATCTTACTCCTCAAAAAACATCATGGAGCGTACAGACAAGATCATCATTCCAATATTTTATTCAAAATGATATTTCTGACCCGACAAATCCCAAAACCAAAACATCAAGAGATACATCGGGTACGGTTTATTTTAACTATCCGAATGCCACGAACGTTTCAATCAAATACAGATGGATGACAATGTATGGTGCAGTTATGTCATCATCATCGTCATCAACATCAACGTATTACAATTCCAACTCATACATCAATTTTGCAGGAAGTACACTGTATTCAAATTCGGCAAAAACCATTTCTCTTACAGACGGCATCGGTACATTCAGTATGACTACATCGGGATACAGCCCATATCTTTCTGCTTCAGACAAGGGATGCTTTATCGAGTGGACTGTAACATATACCGATACCATAGACGGATATCAGAAAACAGCGATAGC
>DNGF01000260.1:0-4967 GCA_003486665.1 Oscillospiraceae bacterium | reverse complement strand
CATATGTATATAAGCCGTACACTGTTCCGGTCGGCGGCGGTGTAAGAAACTGTAATACGGGTGGTAGTGACCATTATGGTTCAATACTTACTTGGATTTCAGGTTTCCATTCTGCTACGGCAGACACATCGAGCAGTGGATATTATCCGAGATATGCGAGAGCGGACAGCAACTACGGTGCTTCAGGTTTCCTTACCAACTCATCTTCAGGTTATCTTACGGGTGTTAGCGGTGCCGTTTCAAACGGAACTATGATGAGAATGCTGTTTGGTTCGGCGACAGCTTCGGCATCTTGGTTCAGAACAAACGCAAACGCAAGCTACGGTGATCCTAATCCTGATGCATGGATGACTACGAGCTACAGTTCGTCAGCCGTGTCAGGAAATAACACAACATACAACGTAAAAACATTTAACTACTTAAATTCAGAAGACGGTAAAAATTCTACAGATACCGTTAATGTAGGCAATCAGACTGTTACGGCTAAGGCTAATATCTATATTGATACCAGCCGTTATTCAAACCTCAATCAAATTCCGAACCTTGGTGTCGGCTTTATGGTTGTTGATAATAAGGATGCTGACAATGCGGCGTGGTATATTGCCGACTTTACAGACAAATCTCCGGGATATACAGGTACTACGGGCAGATTTGACGATGATGATGATGTAAGAAGAAGAATGTGGGAAACCCACGGTACGATTATCGCCAGGCAGGGTCCGGATGCCTATAGCAACGGTATGACTTCCGGCTCATATAACAGTGAAGGCATGAAATATGCAGGAACATGGCCGTCTGCGGTTGCAAAAACCACAGGCTCCAAGGTTTATCAGGTTAAGAGCCACCTTGTTACCGATGACGGACACAGCTCCGATATTTGTAACTCTGCAACGATCATTAAGATGAACGCTACCTTGCAGGATAAAACAGATCTCCGTAAGGCAGTAAAGCGTGCACAGAACAACTTCCCGAATCTCGGTATTTATAATGCCGACACAATGTCAAGCTACTATTATTCGGGTGCGACATATACGAACTTTGTAAATACATATAAGAATGCTTACCGTGAGCTTACAAGACTTGACGGCGATTTTACTTCAACGTCAATTTCATCTCTTGTAACAAGCCTCGATAATTACATTGATGCGCTCACGACAGGTACAGACATAAAAGGCACTGCCGCTAATGATAGCTGCTATGCCCGTGAATACAATCTCGGTCTTGAGAAGCTCAGCAACGGTCAGTACAAGATCGTTGAGATCAAGGGCGGCAAGCAGTATTCAACGACATACAATGCCCGCGACAACGTTTATTTTACCCCAGATACATACGAGGGCTATACCTTCGCAGGTAAGTATGAACTTACAAGCTTTACGAACGGTGTAGAGGATAAAAATGTATCAATCTCCCCGTCAAGCTATTACGGCAAAACAGTTGCTTCTCTTCCGGCTTTCTTATCGGCAAGCAATTTGAACAGCAACACAATGAGCATTTCAGGCTCAACGGCAACCATAGGAACAACCTCAACAAAAACAACGACAGTTCCGAAGTTTGACGGCAACAACACGACCTACGAATGGGTTGCCGCAATGAACGACACCTCGCTGACGATTGTAAACTTCTATTTTGTTGATCAGAATGTAGTTACATTTGACGTAAACTATGACTCCAACAAGCCGAACCTTATGGGCGCATATAAAATGGCTTCAAACGGCGGCTTCAGCGCAATAACCTCGTCAACGACAAACGGAGTTACAACAACCTATAACAGAACAACAGGAGAAATAACTCTCAACGGTTCAATGTCAACGGTTCAGGACACAACGATATTTACTTCGCTTCTTCCTGATGATTTCGCCGCAGGAACATACACCCTTAAGCTTACCTATCTCGGCGGCTCAATTACGGGTGCAGGCGGTAACTTCACCGTAAATCCCAACGAAAGCAGTTCCTATCTCGCAATTTGTGCCGACCTTGTAAAAGAGAACGGATCAAACATTGATTCGAGAAGCTATTTGGAATCCTACGGAGCGGCGGCAACGGTTGCGCCGACAACAACCGTCAGTGCGGCTCAGGCAAGTCAGGCATATGCGATCAAGTATCATGCTATTCCGTGTGCAACCGTAGGAACAATTACAAATATTACATTTAATTCGTACAAGATAAAGCTTGAATATGTAAATTCGTCGAACGGAACAACAGGCTTCGTACCGAATTCACTTATTCAGTTCTACGGACATCAGCTCGGCACAATGCCTGTACCGGAACGCGCAAATCACCGCTTCCTCGGCTGGTTTACCGCTCCGGACGGCGGAACCCGTGTTACAGCCTCAACTGTTATGGGTAACAGCGACATGACCGTTTACGCTCACTGGGCGCTTACCGACAAGACGGTTCTGCTTGATAACGAATTCGATTTTGATGAATTTGCTGCCAAAGCAAGCACTGCGTCAAACACTCTTAATAATTTTGCAGGCTCAAGAGTAACACGCACTGCAGGAACGCTGAACGGCGGTTCTGCAATTAACAGCGCGGCATTCTATACATACTCGGTTGCAAAGGACGATGTCGGCGATACATCGCTCAATATCAAGTACGACCGTTCAACTAACAGCAGCAGCTCAACAAATGCAGCATACGATATATTCAAATCAAGCACCTTCACCGCATCTACAGCAGGTGAATACACCTTGAATTATGAATACAGAGTAAATGACTATTATTCGCAGCTTCAGGAAACGCAGAATAATTCAACAGGTGACGCTGTTATTACCGGATTTGCAACAGCTTCGAATTATTCGGGCGACGGCGCAGGTCAGTCTTATATTGAAAACAAAAAGACCTCCGACGGTTACGAAAAGGTCGAGCTGAAACGCAGCTTTAATGCAGGGGATCAGTTCTTCTTCAACTTGATGTTCTATTTCTATAGTGATACCCTCAAGGTAAACCGACTCAGAACCGATCTCGACCTTAAGAACATCGTCATCAAGGATCCGAACGGCAATATTGTTCTTTCTTCGAACAGTATGATAACAGAAAGAGGCTCATCATCATATGACCTCGATGCAAGAACGATAACACTTAAGCCGACAGGCACTGATTGCTATACAAATACATATAGCTCATCACAGCTCACGATGAAGCTTGATCCCGGTAACTATACATTTATGTTCGATTATCAGGCTTCAACAAACGCTCGTCTGCTTCCGTACATATTCACATTTGAATCCGAAGCCTCGAATGCGTATCAGGCTAAGGCCGCGGGAATAAACGTTTCGGCAGGTTCGGGAACAATGGCGATGCAGTTTACTGTTAAATCAGACAGACCGTGGATCAGAGTACGTTTCGGCGTAGACAATTACAACGGCAGCAGCACGATCTCCGGACCTGTTACCTTTGGTAATATCTCAGTTCAGAGAACCGAGATATATGATACCGCGTTGGGCGGATATAATTCCGATTCAAGCACCTATCTCGGCTGGATCAGCAAGGTGACGAGTTCGACCAACGAAGAAACGGCGGCATATGTAAATAACCTTACATCAAGGAATGAAAAAATCACCGCGCATTATCAGGATCTTGAATACGGTTCGAAATTTGACGATCTTTATGTACCGACCCGTGAGGGTTACACATTCCTCGGCTGGTACAATGCCGCAGGTACAAGAATAACCGATGCAAACGGAAATTCTGTAGTCAATTCTACAATTACCGACACAACAAAGCTTTACTCTCGCTGGGTACCCGAAGATTTCAGACTCATGTACGAAAACGAGCTTGATTTTGATAAGATCGAGTGTACCGATGCAGTTGTCGGTGACGGAAGCTACAAGGATATTGTCAACGTCAACAGAACAAACAATTCGCTCACCATCGACGGACGTGATGTTGAGTGGGGTTCGCTGACTAAGCTTTATACAAGAGATTCAGGCAACGGCTACGGTATTCCCGGTTCTCAGATGAAGCTTATCAAGGGTCATACCTATGAAGTTAGCTTCGATGTTGAGAATATCGGCAGCAACAGCACAACAGGCTTTGTACTTTATTCGTGGTGCAACAGTGACGGAACTTATAAGGATTACAGCGGTGACAGCGGATCTAACGGAGTTACGGTTGCAGCAGGTGAAAAGAAGACGTTTACGGAAACAATAACGGTTCACAGTGCTGTTACGACTGCAGTCGCAATCATGAAGCTCAGATTCGAGATCAGCGGCTCGGATTCTGCAAGAACAGCCGCAACGTTCTCTAACATCTGCGTTCGTGATCTCACCGACCCGATGAATTACAAGGCAAGTGACTCTCAGAATCCGTCACTCAGCAAGAAGTTTGACTTTGTAACCTATAACAAAAAAGCAAGCTCCCTTGCAACGATCACCCGTCAGGGTTACACTTTCAAGGGTTGGTATCAGAGCCAGAACACCTCAAACGGCAACGGCTATGGCACTCAGTTCACAACTTCAACGGTTATGCCGTTCAGAGATGTTCCTCTCTATGCACAGTGGGCATTGAATAACTATAACATTGTTATTAACCTCAATGCCGACAATACGGATAAGGCTTCAATAGCTACAATTTCATATAAGCAGGCGTCCAACAATGCTTCAACAGGAGCAATTTCAACGACAGATGCGACCATGGCGGCTCAGAAAGATGTGGTGACAACGATTCCGACAATCGGTGCGGCATACGGAACAAACGTAAGTATTCCGAAGCCGGAGAGATCGGGTTATACATTTACCGGTTGGACAGCAAGCTCAAATCCGGCATACTCATCGTTTACAAAGAGTACAACCGGCACATCAACTTATCGTGTCGGTGCAGGTGCGGAAACTATCACCGCAAACTGGTCAAGGAATTCGTATCCGGTAAAGGCATATGCTTACGGCGATATCTTCAGTTCCGCAGAATTCGCACTCGGCAGAGGCGGCACGGTTCAGATCGCATCTGACGCCGCAGGCACATCGGTC
>DNGF01000141.1:6034-8756 GCA_003486665.1 Oscillospiraceae bacterium | reverse complement strand
CTCTTTGCGTCAAACTGTCCCCAGGATTCATTGAACGGAACCCAGCAGCAGATCGAAGTGCAGTTATAAAGATGATCTATCGTATCGAAAACAGCCTGTTCATGCTCGGAACGGCACTCTGCGTTGTCTACTCCAAACCATTTGTAATGATCATCAGGAATTCTTCTTATGAACATATTCGGCAATACACCGACAAAAAACATATCAATCTTTTTCGCACCGCAGACCATGTCCTGCCAAACAATCATTCCGATTTTATCGCAATGATAATACCAACGGCGCGGCTCAATCTTAATATGCTTTCTGAGCATATTAAAGCCCAGGTCTTTCATCTCTTGAATGTCAAAAATCATTGCTTCATCGCAGGGAGGCGTCATTCCGCCGTCCGGCCAGTAGCCCTGATCCAAAAGACCTGTCTGAAAATACGGCTTATTGTTGAGATAAAGCCTCGGAATCGCCTTATCATCATATCCGATGCTGAATTTACGCATTCCGAAATAGCTCGAAACAGCGTCATAAATTTCCCCGTTTTCATTGCAAAGAGCGATAACGATCTCATAAAGGAACGGATCTTCGGGACTCCAGAGCCTTACATCCTTAAGTGTAACCGTTTCATCGGCAGAAATCTGTCCGGCAAAAACAACGGTATCATCCTTTTTAATTATTGCTCTGAGCTGTGTATCTTCGGGATATTTTACCTCGGTTTCAATTTCAATCGAAGAATCGTCTATATCGGGTGTAAATCGGATATTTTCGATGTGCTTTTCGTTTACAGGCTCAAGCCATACACTCTGCCAGATTCCGCTTGTGGCAGTGTACCAAAAGCCCTTGCTCTGTCTGACTTGTTTTCCTCTGTCCTGCCAGCCTGTTTCCGTCGGGTCGTTCACGCGGACAACAAGTTCGTTATATCCTTCTTTGACGTATTCCGTAACATCGAAGCTGAACGGAATATAACCGCCCTGGTGTGTTCCGACAGGCTTACCGTTAAAGTAAACGATGCAGCGCCAGTCAACAGCTTCAAAATGAAGAATACAGCGCTTTCCCTCAAAGCAGTCGTCAAGAATAAACTTTTTCCTGTACCAGAGATAATCTTCAGGCTCTATCGTTCTCTCAATACCCGAAAGATAGCATTCGGGCGCAAACGGAACGATGATTTCCTCGTCAAAGTCCTGCGGAATATCGTCTGTCTTACCCGTTATCGTAAATTCAAATCTGCCGTTAAGACACTGCCAGTCATTTCTGACAAGCTGAGGTCTTGGATATTCGGGGAGCGGTCTTTCCGTATCGACCGTATCTGTCCATCTTGTTTTCAATCCGTTCATTGCTTCATCTCCTTAAGTGTTCGTAAAAGCATTAAGCTCATTCAGCAGCCAATTCTGCGCTTGGAGAATTCCGTCTGCCGAGGCTTCAAATACCTTTTCCGTCATTTTTTCCTTATCCGTTTCATCAAAGCAGTTATTTCCGATATAGTGAACCGCCTTAAATTGTTTTTCATCATTTTCGTCCTTTTCGATCCATGCCCTGTATCGAAAGCATTGATTGTTAAGGCATCCGAGATACGGATCGGTACCGTAGGATCCGGCGTAAACGTTTCCCTTTCCTCCGAAGCCCATCAGGCCGAGAAACCATTCATAGGACGGTAATTTAATTGGATCTTTCATTAAAGAATCTGCTCCTTAGATCAAAAATTTTTCGCCATAAAACAACGGCAAAAGCCATACGCTTTTTTAATAAGGTAAAGAAAACTTTATCGTACAGACATTTATATTCCTTATAGTTTTCTTCCATATATAAATCGTAGAAAGAGCTTGATAAAACACGTTTGACATATTTATACGCAACAGCAAAGCATTCATAGGTTATTTCGGAATTGATTGAACAGGCTGTTTTATAGACAAACTTTTCCGAGATTTTCTTATTCATTTCACTTTCATAAGGAGTGCTTTTAAAATAGTCCTTTTGAAAGCCGTAAATTGAAAGCTGAACGTCAAACCCGTTTTTTACAACGGAAGTTGTGTTGCCGGGATTAACATTGTAGCAGTATAACGATCGGTCAACAAAACGAAATGATTTGCAAAATTTCAAATATTCAAAGACAAAAATCATGTCCTCGGCATACTTTACTCCGGGCTTAAAGCCGATATTGTTTTCAAGAATTATATTTCTTTTAAAAAGCTTATTCCAGCACGGATAAAATTCTTCCGAAATTATCTTGGAATAAAAATCCAAATCAAACTCATTCCCGGAATAGCTTCTGTTTTTAAATAAATTACCGAGATAGGCTTTTTTGTCTGACGGAATAAAGTAATCGCAGCACACAAGATCAGAATCTGCAGCGCCGAGCATTTCATGTATAAAGCACGGGTCATATGAATCATCGCTGTCAAGAAATGCGATATACTCCCCCTCGGCGGCAGCTATTCCGAGATTCCTCGCAACGGAAACTCCTGCGTTTTCATGGTGAATAACAGAAATGTTTTCATATTTTTGTGCATAGCTGTCGCAGATCTTTTCGGAGCCGTCGGATGAGCCGTCGTCAACAAGAATCAGCTTGGTAAGATCAAAGTCAGTCTGATTTATCACTGATTTAACGGCACTGTCAAGATATTTTATACAGTTGTAAACAGGAATAATTACCGAAACCTTACAGCTCATTATCAGCCCTCATTTTTCTTGAAAATCTTATTCCAAAGTCCCTTTATACCTTTTTGAGAAGCGGCGG
>DNGF01000141.1:5686-6010 GCA_003486665.1 Oscillospiraceae bacterium | reverse complement strand
GGCGGTTGTTTCTTCCTCATTAACATCCGTCTGCTCGCTCGTTTCGTCCGTTGATGAATTAACTCTGACGCTGTCCGTCTTGAAGACAAACATAACGCTTGAAGACATCGACTTCGTTTTCTTTGTGAAAATCGTATATGATTTTCCAAGCTCAAGCCATGCCGTCATCTTTGCCGAAAGTGTATTTGCGTCAATGCCCGAAATTGAAGAAAGACTGTCCGTTGCAATTGAACCCTTCAAGGATGAAAGCGTTGAATCAATCGAAGCGAGTGCGTTTGTGTCCGAAAGAGCTTTAAGCGCATTGATAAGATCCTGATTCTCCTA
>DNGF01000141.1:4215-5650 GCA_003486665.1 Oscillospiraceae bacterium | reverse complement strand
ACAGCCTTTTGAAGCTGAGAAAGAGTGTTTACGGTTTTCGGAAGATTTTCAATTGCCTTTTGTACCTGCGGATCATTCAGATCGGACGACATCTCTTTAAGAAGCTCCATTCCCTGATTGATTGTTTCCTGGCTTGCGTCATCGCCGAAAATACTGTTAATAACCTTTAACGCGTCTTCAAGTCCGTCAAAATCGGCTGTTCTGATGTACTCAACAAGAACCTGAATCGTTGCAAGGTTCTGGGGTGTCGTATACTTATTCAGAACGTTTATAAGCGCGGCGTTTTCACTGTATAGGTTTGATGCCTGACTTACAAGTGAGCTGAGATTGTTCAGCTTATCGGGGTTTGAAGACAAAGTGTTCAAAAGCTTTGAAGCGTCAATTTGCTGAAGACTTTTCTGAACGTTCTGCAGCTTCTGAAGATTATCTCTGAGGCTGTTAACGGAATCGGAAATATTATTAAGTCCGATATCAAGTGAAGCGATCGGAATTGCTGAGAACATAAAGTTACCGATTTCAAAATTGTTTACATCAGCGGAAATAACAAAAGTATCGTTGAACTTATATTCCGCATTCGGATCGGACGAAAGCTCAGAAAGACCGAGGCTTTCATTAATTCCGGGGAAGCCTGCAAGCACGGCATACTGAGTGTTGCCGTTGCCGACAACTCTGCCGTTTTCGACGCTGATATTTTGGAATTTCATCTCGCTGAGCGAAATTCCGCCGACCACAAGCATGGGGTTATACATTGTCATGTTAACGCCGTTTACCTTGACAGGATAAGCGTCAACATTCTTCATTTTAATAGTGATTTTTACCTTTCCGCTTTTGCCGGCAATCTCGCTTGCGGAAATCGGCTGACCGTTAAGACTGTAGCTGATATTGAATTCCAACGGAAGCTTACCGTTATAATCGCCCTGATAATACAGATCGGTTGTTCCGAGATGCCATCTGAGGTTCTGACCCTGAACCTGTGGCTTAGAATCGTCCTTAACATTTACAATTGATGACAGATTTGTGATATCATCAACATAAACCGAACCCTGCGGAACGTGAAGCCAATCGCTGACCTTAATGCTTTTCTTTGCGCCGGATTTATCAAGATTGACATATACGGTTTCGGTTTTTTTAACGGATGCCGCCGGAACATTGTATCTCACCGTTGTGTCGTTTTCTTCTGTTTCCGTGTTTGTTCCGTCACCGCAGGCGCAGAGAAAGACCATTGCAAACTTAATAACGGCACACAAAACTTTCTTTATATTTTTCATATTATTCATCCTCTCCGTCATCATCGGAAAATGAAAATTCCGTAAAGCTTGTTTCATCATCAAATTCATAATTATCGGCTGAGCCGGCAGCCTGTTTGATCGGCAGCGGCTCCGGTTCATCGCTGTCATCGTGCGATGTCCAGCCCTTTGTTGTTTTTGCGATTTTC
>DNGF01000141.1:0-4175 GCA_003486665.1 Oscillospiraceae bacterium | reverse complement strand
CAAAGCAGAAGAATCGGTGCAACAAAGAAGACAATAACAAGAGCGCTTATCAAGGAGCCTCTTGCAAGCATTGCACAGATAGACTTTACTATCGAGATACTGCAAACGAGGTAAACGCCGAACGTTGCGAAGAAGAAGAGCATTGCACTCTGAAAAACGGATCGAATCGACTCGCCTGCGGCAATTTTCATCGCTGTTGTCCTGCCGTGTCCGTTTGATAATTCTTCTTTAAAGCGTGATGTCAGCAGGATTGCATAGTCAACCGTAGCGCCGAGCTGGATACATGAAATTACGGTCGGTGCAATAAACGGTATTTCTGTTCCCATGATGGTCGAAATTCCCTGATTAATCCAAATCGCAACCTCAATCGCAAGTATAAGAATAAACGGAATAGAAATTGATTTAAAGACGACGGCGATAACTATAAATACAGCAACGATCGAAATAATGCTTGTAACGGCAAAATCGACCTTTGTTGTTTTAATGAGATCTTTATACAGTGCGCCCTCGCCTGTAACATATCCGTAATGCTCATTGTCCGTATATTTATGAATAATGTCCTCAATTGCTTCAACCTGAGCATTGCACTTATCTGTTGAAGCTTCATATATTGAATTCACAAGCATTACCTGCCTGCCGTTTTGCTTTACGATCTCAATAACGTTATCGGGAATAATCGAGTCCGGAACGGAAGAACCGACAAACATATCGTAGGCAAGCATACTGCTTACGCCGTCAACATTGCTGATCTCATTTTCCATTTTAACAAGCTTGCTTGCGGGAATTGAATCGTCAACAATAATAAAATGCGATGTTGTCATATTGAATTTTTCTTTTAGCAAAGCCGTTCCGACTGTTGTTGAAGCATTGTCGGGAAGCTCCGCATTGAGATTATAGTTTTCTTTGACATTCATCGAAAGCAAAAGAGCGGGAATTATTATAATAATAAATAACGCGGCAAAAACTTTTTTACGCTTTACAACGTGGTTGACAAGTTTGCTGAAATCGGGTGAAAACGGCTTATGCTTACGGCGATTGATTGCATCGTCAAAGACGAGCATATAGGCAGGAAGAATTATTACAACGGAAAGCACTCCGATTATAACACCCTTTGCCATAACAATGCCGATATTAAGACCCAATGTAAGCTGCATAAAGCAAAGCGCAAGGAAGCCGAAGAGCGTTGTCAGCGAACTGCCGGAAAGTGATGTAAACGAACCGTGCAGGGCTCTGGACATAGCCTCTTCCTTTGTTCTTGAATATTTGCGTTCCTCGTTATATCTGTTAACAAAGAAAATCGAGTAGTCGATCGTAACTCCGAGCTGAAGAATTGCGGCAATTGACTGAGTAATGTACGAAACTCCCATAAATAGATTCGTACCCATGTTATATATTACGGCGATGCCTATAACGCCGACAAGAATAATCGGCATAACGAACGATTCCATGGTTATCATCATCGTAATGACAGCGAGCGCAACTGCGATGAAAATATATATCGGCGATTCCCTGTCCGTCATTTCTTTTGTGTCGGAATTCATTGCAGAAATACCGCTGAGATAGCTGTTGTCCGGAAGAATTTTTTTGATCTGTTTAACGGATTTGATAATATCCTTTGACGACGCTTCATCGGCATAGCTGACGAACATCATCGTGTATTCTCCGTCACTGCTGTAGAACACATTTTTAACCTCGTCGGGCAGAATATCTCCCGGCACGCTGGAGTCCATAAGGTTGTCCGCCCAAAGAACATTGGAAACGTTTTTTATTTCCGAGATCTCGTTTTTAAGCTTGATAACGGAATACGGAGAAACCTTTTTGCCAGAGCTGTCGATCATTCTAACAAGAACGATCGTCATGGAGCTGCCGCCGAAATCCTCCTCCAGTATATTTTCACCTTTTACGGAATCGAGTCTTGAGGGAAGATAGCTGAGTATATCGTAATTTACGTTTGTAAAGATAAAGCTTATCAGTGACGGAATCAGCAGCAGAAGCGATAAAATTACAATTAATTTTGGTTTTTTTACAACCAGATCGGATATTTTATTCATTTTTAATCTCCTATTTTTTAAAAGCCGAACAAATTAAAAATTGCAAGAATATATGTAATCAGTCCGACGACAATTACACCGCCGAGAGCAATGATCAATGCTTTTACCTTTTCGTATTCATCCGCACTGAAAATGTATCGAAGCACCGAGCTGAATTTTTTACCGAAAAGATCAAAATAGCCAATGGTATATGTTTCGAATGACGTTGTGTCCTTCTCGTCAATAACAAAAACTCTTGTGCCTCTTGAAATCATATTTCCGTAGCTTCTGAATGAGGCGCCGGGCGTCTGAATGATATTCACTCCGTCAATCTCGCCCGTAAAGCAGTTCATATGATCATGACCGAAAACAAGTCCGCACACATCTCCGCATTTTTTCAAAGCGGTCAGCTGACCGTAATCAGGCTCATCGTTTCCCTCAAGCTCAAAAGCAAAACCCTTGGCTTTCGAGGTATCCAGTCTGACATATTCATCATCGCCGACTTTAAACGCGCCCTTGTCATCGGGTTTACATTTTTCAAAAAACTGAGCTGTTTCCGCAATCGGAATATGCTGAAACATAAGCGACATAACAGGACCGTTGTTTTCAAGTCTGATTTGACGGCTTTTTCTTTCGTACCATTCAATTGTTTCGGGCTGAACTCTTCCGAATGTCGGTCTGCCGTTTTCATCGGAACCGGCTGAGTCAAGCATCCAGATATTGTATTTCATTTTACCCCCGTCGGATGAAAACACGGGAATGTTGTATGTGTCGCATTCAACAGTGTCATCGCTCGTGTTGTACGGAACACAATAGTTGTATTCGCCGTATATTTCCGCCTGCTCTTTTTTTGAAATAATGTTCATATCGTCATGATTTCCGTAAATAAACGCAAACGGTATTTTTCTTTTTTCGATCGGATCGAGCAGCAGTCCGAGCGCTTTTCTCATTCTCTTAAGAACGCCTTCCTTGGTAGTCGCGCTCTTCTTTTTGCCGATAAGCGCATCGTCAATATGATTGCCGAGTATATTATCTCCCGTCAAAACAATAAGATCGGGATTGACCTTTTCGTAGGTTTTTTCAAGCATCTTAAACATCGCCTTGCGGGGAATGTGCATATCCTGAGCGTCACTGACCTGAAGTATTGTAAATTTTCCGTCTTTATTAAAACGCAAGGGTTCTTTTTCCATAAATCTGCCTCCGTTGTATTTTTATTCTATACAATTATACAACTGAGGTCGGGTCGTTGTCAATAAACATAGGCGTTTATTTTGTATAATGGCGTTTATTTTGTATAATGGGTATAATATAATTGTTAAGAAAGTTTTGCTCAATGACTGTCAGTGCGGCAGAAAATTTATTTGGCTCCCTTTTAGGGGAGCGAAGTGTCGGCGCGGTAGTGAATGACAGTCCGGTGGACNNAAATTTTCCGTCTTTATTAAATCTAAGCTTTTCACTATACATTGCATAAACTCCGTTATCTCATTTTATATTTAATTTATTCTATCATAATAAGGAGCGCATTGCAAGAAAAAGCCGCCATTAAGGCGGCAAAAAATAATATTTTACAATTATGTATTTTCATGCTCTTTCTTTATTCCGAAAATGAGTCTGAGAATTCCGCCGAAAAACTTTGGCTTGTCGATCATGATTACTTTCATATGTACCCTCCGTTATTTGCTTATGATGAAGCCGAGAATAATGACGGCACAGGATAAAACGGCTACAATAAAGGACTTCGGACAAATCATTGCAACGATCATGCCGAGTCCGAATGCCGAAAAATAATAGCCGAACTTACAGCAGCACCGCCTGCCTCTTCTCATAAAAACACCACCACAGCATTTTTTGTAACCGACAAAATCGGTTGCTTATTACATACTATGGCGGTTATTGAATTATGTTACAGCTGCCAGTCTTTAATATCCTTAACTTCGTTATACATTGTTACGTAGCTTTCGTGGCGTGAGGGTGCAACAACGCCGTCGTTTACAGCCTCAACAAGCCTGCAGCCTTTGTCATTAATATGAGCGCAGGTCGAAAATTTGCATTGATCCGTATAATCCGAAAAATCGGGGAAACAAGAGGCAAGCTCATCTTTTTTTATAAGATCGTTTGTTTCAAAATCAAGCGAGGAAAAGCCGG
>DNGF01000098.1 GCA_003486665.1 Oscillospiraceae bacterium | reverse complement strand
TTTCCACCTCATCACCGTCTTACGACGGAGCTTCCCCTCAAGGGGAAGCCTTGGTAAAATTCTACTAACCTCAAAACGAAACGGTTATTCTCTTTTACCTGCTAAAAACTATTTAAAACAGCTTTATTCCGCCGAAAGGTCTTACCGAAAGGACATAGCACGAACCCTTTGAGAAAACAGCTTCCATCTTCTCGCAGAATTCATCGAGCATATCGAGCGGAACAAACGCCTGAATCGTTCCCGCAAAGCCGCCGCCGTGAACTCTCCATGCGCCCTTGCCATTGAGCAGGTACTCGCACATTGCAAGCGCAACGGAAACGCTCTGATGCTCAACATCCTTTGAGGTGAATACATTCTGATTATACATATATGATGAGCGGCCACTCTCGGTTACAAGCTCCTTGAACCTTTCGAAATCTCCGTCCTCAAGAGCCTTGACCTCGGCCTCGGCACGTCTGTTCTCGCCGTAGAAGTGCATTGCACGAAGCACGGCGCGGTCATTTACCTTTTCGCGGACGAGTGAAATATTTCTCATGAATTCGTCCTCGTCAACCTCGCGGAGAACGCTCTTGCCGAACACGCCTGCCGCCTGCTCCATCTCGCCTCTTACAGCGGCATAGTCCTCGGTGAGATCCGCATGATTTCCGCCTGTGTCGATAATACAAAGCGCATGGCCGCAGGAAGCGAAATCAAAGTCAACCTTGTTGATAATCGGCTGTGACGGATCCTTGAAATCAATCGTGATAAAGCTGCCGACCGAGCTTGCCGTCTGATCGAGAAGTCCGCAGGGCTTGCCGAAGTATTTGTTCTCGGCATACTGTGCGATCTTTGCAACCTCAACGGGCGAAACCCTGCCGTCATTATAGAGATGGTTAAGGATCGTTCCGATAAGAACCTCGTATGCCGCGGAGGACGAAAGTCCCGAACCCGAAAGCACGCGGCTCATGCTTGCGGCATTGAAACCGCCGATGTTGTAGCCATGCTCCTTGAAGCCGGCGCACATTCCTCTGATGAGTCCCGACGATTTGCCGAACTCGTCCGTATGTACCTCAAGATCGGAAATGTCGATCTCGATCGCATCAAATTTAAAGGACTTTTCAACGATGATTCCGTCATCTCTCTTAGCCGCGGCGGCAACCGTGTCAAGATCGACGCTTGCGGCAAGCACCTTGCCGTGATTGTGGTCGGTATGATTTCCGCCCACCTCGGTTCTGCCCGGTGCGCTGAAAAGCTCAATCGAATCGCTGTCGCCGAAAAGACGAACAAACTCGTCAATTATTGCGGCATCTCTTTCTTTCTGATCCTCAACAGCCTTATCGCTGAGATAAACCTCTTTTAATCTTGCGTCGAACTCACCCGAAGCAAGCTTTGATTTCAATAAATTTGCATCAGCCATTGTTTTTCCTCCTCCTTGATTGGATCTGAACTATTTTACTTATTGCAAGCATTGATACTCCCACTAACAGGAACAATAAAATGAACGGCAGCAAGAACGCCGTTGACAACGGGTTGAACACATTTCGACCGATGAATGTGTACGAAGCAAGCAGGGGCGAATATCCCACAAGGGAAAGCAGAAGAAAATACTCATACTTAAATCCCATCGCGCCGTAAAGCTTGCTTACCTGATTGACGGGAATTCCCGGAACAAGTCTGAAAAGTGCCAGAAGCCACGGATTTCCCCTGCCGTCACGCTCAACGAGGTAGCGCACGGTTTCGCTCTTTTGGAGAATGTTCTGAACTCCGTTTGCACCGACCTTTGTACCCCAGAAATACTTGATTGAATAAAGAACCGAAAGCCCCAAAAGATTGATCGGAATTGAAAAATACGAGGGGAACACGGCACTGGTTACGGCGCAAAGAGCCGAAACGGGATAAAGATAAATCGGAAAAACCGCCTTGAACGCATATAAAAACACAACGACAAGAAAAACCGAATATTTATCGTTCATGTGTTCGACCTTGTATTCCGCAGAAGCAAGATACTCAAGATATCTTGAATACCAAAGCTGTATGTCGCTGTTCCTTGAAAGAATGAGCAAAACGATAAACACGATACAAAAGACAAAGCTGATAATTGAAGCGATCTGCAGCAGCTTGATAATACTGTGATCGCGCTTGTATTTATCCATCGTTCCGCCTCCTTTCATACTAACCCAGTTTAACTATATTATTATACTTTTTTTCTGCGTTGAGGTCAATATTTTTCTTGACAATTTTAACCAAATACATTTCTTGACAATTTTAACCAAATAAAACGGAAACCGCCCGGCGAATGCCGAACGATCTCCGTTTTGCGTATCCTTTACTTTTTAATTCCGAACAATGATTTAATGAAGCTCCAGATCATCTTGAAAAATCTGACAAATGCGCTGTCCTCTTTCTGCGGCTTGTCCTCTTCCGGCTTGATCTCTCCGCCCGACTTTTCGGGATCCTGACTGATAAGGTTGATATATTCAACGTATGCCGAATCGGTCTGCAGCTCCTCCGCCGTCTTGGTCTGATCGACATTTGAGAGAAGCACGCCTGCGTAGTTGAGAAGCTCAACATCCTTCTGATCCACAACTCCGTCATGGTTGCAGTCCGCCGCAGCCAATACCGCCGCATCGGGAGTCAGCATTCCGTTTGCAATCATGTCGGCAACAGTTGCGTCCGCTCCGTTATAATCACCGTCGCCGTTGATATCGCCGAAAACGACTACCGTATAGGAAGCGATCACTTCATCCGAACCGTCTGTTCTGATTTCGATTTTGTCACCCGTTCTCGGCTTGTCGGCATTGCTGTAAGCAAGGTGCGTACCGTCCTTAAGTCCGAGCGTTTTTGCGGCGGAATCGTCAACGCCCTTAGTGATATCAAAGCCGTAAATCAGCGACTTATCGCTGTCAATAAGAAGCGGTGCGTTTTCGTTGACTGTCGGCTTGAGTGCCTCTGCGTCGAGCTTCGGAACGCTCGCGGTTTCTTTTTTATTGCAAACCGTACAGGTTCTTTCCTTTGTACCCTCGGTCTGCGTTGTCGGCTGAACGGTTACTGTCCAGCCGCCGTAGGAGTGGGCAGACTTCGGCAGAGCCGTATATTCATATTTTTCATTGCAAACCGAGCAGAGCTTATAGCTTGCACCGCTCTCAATGCAGGTTGACGGATCGGTAACGCTTGTAAATTTGTGTGCATGACCGTCATAGTTGTAATGAATACCGAGCTTTGAAAGACCGCCGTTGCTTCCGCTGTCAACCTGAATTGCTTTCCATTCTTCCTCGCTTCCTCGGAAGCTGATATCCTTTAAATAATATGTTATGCTGTCGGGAAAAGCATAACCGAGAATATATTTTATGCTCTTCGGAATAATCAGCTCGGTTGACAGGCTTGTATCCTTAATTCCGGCATTTCCGTAGAATTGATACATTCCGACATAAGGTACGCCCAAAGCGGTCACGGGTAATCCGTCGATAGTTTCGGGAATTTCATTTGTTGAAAAATCGCAACTTCTTAATAACGATATTTCTTCATTTCCCGTACCGATAATAACCTGATAATCATACATAATCGAATAATTATAAAGATCGCTGAAAACCAAATCTGAGAGCGGAATTTCGGAATTGACACCGGGATGATAGTAATAACTCCATGTGCTGTAATTGTTCAGACAGCAGAAATATCGAGTGAAATAATCGCTTCCGAAAATATCACTGCCCGTATAAAGCTGATTTTCTCCCGCCGTGAAACCGAAATCATAACGAATAAAATCGGAATCCGCGAATGCAGAATCGCCTATCCAAGTCACGCCGTCGGTTATATGAATACTCGTTGCGCCCTTACAACTATAGAAGGCTCTCGCTTCAATTCGCTTGACAGAATTCGGAATAATAACTCTGCAATAAGTGCTGAACTCCATATACATGAAAGCGTCCTCGCCGATCGCCGTTACGGGATAGTTGTCAATATAATTGGGAATTTGAAAAATATTATCCGAGGACAAATAAGGATTTTCAACATCCCTGTTACAGCCCGTTATCGTGGCTTCACCGTTATTAACCTCATAGGTAAAAAAGACCTCCGAGCCGCCGTCCTGTGCAAAGGCAGAAACCGGAGCAATAGCTGTCAGCATCAGAATTGCAATAATCACCGCTAAGATTTTCCTTGCCGTTTTCATGTTTACAACCCCCTGAGTTTCAAATTCAATAATATTACAATGCAGTCTTTTGTTATATTTGCACTGAAAAATCGGACATTTTGCAATATTATTATCTAAATTTTAGCACCGCATAATAATTTTGTCAATATATAATATTGATTTTGAAATATTGCAGAAAAATATTGACATTTTTCGATACAGTGCTACAATATAGACAAGTTAACAGTTGTCTTCGGGGCGGGGTGCAATTCCCCACCGACGGTAATGGGATTCAGTCCACAAGCCCGTGAGCGAAAGTTGATTCGNNTTCACTTATGGACGCCGCCTGTCAAGGTAGATCTGGTGCAATCCCAGAGCCGACGGTACAGTCCGGATGAGAGAAGATCTATATTCTTGAAAAAAGTCCCGTACAGATTTTGTACGGGGCATTTTTTGTTCGTTGACAGCTCTGACTGAATTTATTTGAAAGGGTGTTGTTTATGAACACAAAGACTAAAAGCTTAAGAATGGTAACGGTCACGGCAATTATGTCGGCGCTCTCGGCAGTGCTGATGTTTATTGAAATTTCAATTCCGATCATGCCGTCCTTTATCAAGCTTGACATTTCCGACCTGCCTGCGCTTATCACGTCCTACGCTTTCGGACCTGTCTGCGGAGTTGCCACCTGTCTTGTAAAGAATCTTATTCATCTGTTTGCGACCCAGACCGCAGGAGTCGGAGAGCTTTCCAACTTCATTCACGGAGCGGTTTTTGTATTTGTGGCAGGTATGTTTTACAAGTATCATCACAACCGCAAATTTGCCTTTATCGGCGCAATGACGGGAAACTTTGCAATGGCGGCAATGAGCTTTTTGATCAATTATTTCTTTGTCTATCCGATCTATTTCAAGCTCATGGCACCCGAAGAAGCGATCCTCGGAGCATACCGCGAGATTCTTCCGAGCGTGGATTCGCTTTGGCAGGCAATTCTCATTTTCAACGTTCCGTTCACCTTTGTAAAGGGACTTATCAGCGTTGCGATAACCTTTGCGATCTACCCGATGATCTCGCCGATACTTAAGGGTAAGAAGTGACGGGAAAGTTAAATTTATCAAAAATATTTTATAAAACTTCAGTTCCA
>DNGF01000267.1 GCA_003486665.1 Oscillospiraceae bacterium | reverse complement strand
CGGATGAGGTGGCGGATTTTTTCTCTATATTTTAACGTCATAAAACTTGAACCTTTCCACCTCATCACCGTCTTACGACGGAGGAGTGACAGAAGGGTTAAAGCTTGACGAAATCTCACTCCCTCAGTCACGACACAAGGTCGTGCCAGCTCCCCCGGAGGAGGAGCCCACACTTAAAGGAAAATTCATCAGACTTTTTACAAATCCCTCAGTCAGCTTCTCGCCGCGCCGACACTGCGCTACCCTCAAGGGGAAGCCTTGATAAACTTCTTCTGACTTCGGCTCGATACCGTCATCTATCTAAAGCTTTTTTCAGTTACCTTTTTAAGCCTTTCACCAAAGAGCCTGTCATCAAAGCCGCTCCGATAAAAAGTCCAAGCGAAGCAACAATTGCAGCTATTCTCGTTGGAACAATACTCTTGTGAATACACTGATTATACTCATCTATTGAAACAAACACTTCATCATCGCAATAAAGCCCGACCGCATCTATAAATAAAGCCTTATTCAGCTGTTCTTCATCACTTTTTTGTATTTTAAGATAAATCCCATTACCCTGCTTCAGTTTATTCGATTGCAAACAATCGGCAAACTCACCTGGTACACGAAACGGATAATCATACTCATATGTATCAATTATAATATAGCTTGAATTTTCGCTCCATTCTTCAAGCTTTATATACTGTATTGTTACAGGTAGATCTACGGTATCCGTTTCTTTAACTTTGTCTGATCCGTTAATTGTTAATGAAATTCCGATTGTCCCCAAAAAGAATATCCATAGCAAGCTGACAAAGAGTATTTTTATTTTCTTTACTTTCATATATATCTTTCCTGTTCCGGTTGAAGCGGCGAATTTTCATCACAGCAGTTTAATTAAGATTGGAATTTAGCCTTTCCGCATCATCAGACACGACACGATATCGTGCCGATTCCACGTCGCGGCTCTGACAGCCCGGTGGGCGCGTGCAATTCGCGCCCTATAAAATCCGTTCAATTTTGCCAAAGAATATTGCTGTCCGTGAGCATCGGATAGCGTATCAGCTCATTGCTCCAAAGATCCTCGCGGTGCATATCGACCGCCGTGATCTGACGGTTGTCATACGTTGTGTAGTAATAAATCCCCTTACTCAGATTACAGCAGGAGGTGTAAATCGTGATTTCATACTTACCCTCGGCAACCTCGCAGCAGCCCCTTTGCTGATCGACTGAGCCGAGAATGTGAAAAAACTGGCTGACGCTTTCTTTCTCGGACGCACCGGAAACGGAATTCATCTTCGTGAACGCGGCTCTGACAAAGCGCGAAGCCGAAGAAAGATCTCCCGGCAGACCGATCGCGCCCATTCCGCGGCTATACATATTAAACGACAGCTTATCCGAAAAACAATTTTTCGGCTGTTTCGGCGAAAGGGCGGCAAAATCATTGAGCCTTTGCATCTGCATTTCAAAGGGCGGATTGTTTGTCAAAACACCGACCGGATTATCATAGATTTTCAGTCCGCCCGCGACCGATTCAACGGTGATCGCCCTGTCCCTGTCCGCAATTATCCAATGAAGCTGCGCCGTCGGAAGCTTGTCGCTGAAAGGCGTGCCGACAAGGTTTGTCCTGTTCAAAAGAGTATGCGCTTCGTCAACCGTGGCGCATTGAGTGAGAATCCACGGAATCAGTTCAAACTGAGCGATGTTCACCCTGTCCTCAACGGGTTGAGAATAGACCGCATTTCCTACGAAGTTAAGCCCCGCGATACCGAGTCCCTTTTCGTTGATCGCGTCGTAATAGAGCGGATACCCCTCGGCAACGTGAGCCATACCTATGATCGCGTAGTGAGATTCAATCGGTTTTGTGTGCCTGAAATTAAAAGGAAAGTTTCTCGGAGTTATTGTGATTTCATCACCGTAGGAAAATTCATAGTCCAAGGTTCTGCCGAAATAAAAATCATTCGTTTTATATGTTGCCGCAGTACACATGGCAATCTTCCTTTCTTTTAAAATGGTTATCGAAGTTATTATGTGCCGATTTTGTTTATATTTTCATTGTTCTGTACGAATCATTCGCCGCACCCTATCAACACAGTAAAATGCGTTTAAATAATTCCGTCATATTTTACTTGGTTCATGTATTTGAAGCAGAATGTAAGGGAAATCACACCCGCGACGCACCAGCCGACAGGCCATGAAATCCAGATTCCCGTTGAAGCGAGAGCGGTTTTTGAAAGGATTATTGCAAGAACAACACGCAGAACGAGGTCCGTAAATGTGCCTGTCATAAACGCTTTCATCTGTCCCGCACCTCTGAGTACACCATCGGAAACGAGCTTTGCCGCCGCCACAAAATAGAACGGAGTCAGAATTCTCAGGAAAAGCATACCCGTGTCCATCGCCGTACCCGTTGCACTTTCAAGGAAGAAATAAATCAAGTATCGGCTCGCAAGAAGATAGAGAGCAACGATCGGAACGCAAATCATCCATGTCAGCTTTACGCCTGCCTTGAAGCCGTCTTTTATTCGACTGAATTTGCGCGCGCCGAGGTTCTGAGCCGTGTAGTTGGATATTCCGTTGCCGAAGGTCGTGAATGAGGTTATTACAAGGTTATTGAGCTTGATCGAAGCCGAATATCCGGCAATAACGCCCGAACCGAAGCTGTTAATTACACCCTGAATAATGATATTGCCGACCGAGATAAAGCTCTGCTGAAGTATACTCGGTATCGCAACGGCGGCAATTCTTTTAAGTAGCGCAAATGAAAATGCGGCAGGCTTGCCGTCGGTCTCAATCTTCGCAAAACGCCTGAACACAAAGAAAACGGCAAGAAGACAGCTTATACCTTGACAAATAAGAGTTGCCCATGCAACGCCGCTGACACCCATTTTGAAGCCTGCGACAAAGAGAATATCGGCGGCAATGTTCGACACTGACGAGCAGGCAAGAAAGATAAACGGCGTCTTTGAATCACCGAGGGCTGAGAAAATTCCCGAAGCTATGTTATAATAGAAAACAAACGGCAGACCGATTATATATATTAAAAGATATAGCCTTGAGTCGGCAAAGATGTTTTCGGGCGTGTTGATAAGCTCAAGCAATTTTGTTGAGAATATCAAGCCGAGAGCCATAAGCAAAATGCACAGCACACCGCCGGAAATCAGGGTGGTGTAAACTGCGGTTTTCATGTCCTTGAAGCGCTTTGCGCCGAAGAGCTGAGATGTTATTACCGAGCAGCCTATGTTACAGCCGAAAGCGAACGCAATGAAAATCAGCGTAATTTCATAGCTGTTGCCGACCGCCGCCAAAGCTTCATTGCCGATGAATTTGCCGGCAACAAAGCTGTCCGCGAGGTTATAAAGCTGCTGAAATATTATACTGCCGAAAAGCGGAAGGCAAAATTTCCATACAACCGTGTAGGGCTTGCCGATCGTTAAGTCCTTATTGATAACACACACATCCTTGTTGACGAATATTTTCTATTATATTATAATATAAGAAATCGTATATGTAAATCATTTTTTGATGTCCGGCTGACGGCGTGTTTTTATTACTATACAGCTTTTTGATATTATTGAGAGGTAGGGAAATATTCATGAGTTCGATTAAAAAATACATTATTGCAGTTGCTGTAATGATTGCCGTATTTTCTTGTGCAATGTACCTTATTGCGACTGACGACATTATGCTTTTGAATCCGAAAACGATTGTGTCGAGCTATAAAGTTTGTCAAAATAGTATTCAATATACATACCCGAACAGAAATGACGAAGCGACAGATTATTTAATTCTTTACTCGATTCATATCGGCAATAAC
>DNGF01000017.1:1261-2504 GCA_003486665.1 Oscillospiraceae bacterium | reverse complement strand
CCCATACTGTGACCGAAAATAATAACAGGTTTTTTGAATTCGTCCTTAGCTATAACCGTAAGCTGGTGAACGTCGTCAACAAAGCCCTTGCCGAAAGCGTTTTTTTCACCGCCGAAGTAGCCCTTTACCCCGTCCGAGGCTACCGATTTTCCGTGACCGATATGGTCGTTCATGATGAAAGCAAAGCCTGCGTTGCAAAGTGCCGCTGCAAATTCTTCATATCTCTCACCGTATTCTGCCATGCCGTGAACGCCCTGAACGACAGCCTTTATTTTGCCGTCTGCAGGCGCCCAGCTTCTTGCGAAAATGTCGGCCTCACCCGTGACCGAAGGATAGGAATACTCTTTTCTGACGATTTCCATTAAAACGCCCTCCTGATAAATATTTATATTATTCTACCGGGATATCAATGTTGTATTCAGGCATATAAACGCCCTTTGCAAAGTTTCTTGCTCTGAAAAGAACATGGCTGTCATAGACCTCCATAACGAAGCCTATGCCGTTATCGTTGCACTCGCCGTCCTTGTTGTCGATCGTAAGTGACGGAAGATTTATTGAATGGAAGTTGCCGATTTTTTCGTAAGTATATTTACCGATTCCCGTATGAAGATGACCTGTGATAAGGAATACATTGTCATACTTGTTGAGGAAATATTTAAGCGAATCCGACTGTGCGCCTACTGAGCCAGCCGAATTGATCGGACTGCCCCATGTATCGGGAAGACCGTGTGTCCACTTGAGCGGCTGATGGATCATAACAAAGATAGGCTTGCCGGTCTTCGACGCCTCGGTAAGCTGAGCGTCAAGCCAGCAAAGCTGAGCCTCGCTGATATATGACTCCTCAAATTCGGTCCTGTCTGTTCCGAGAACGATGAACCTGTAGCCGTTGATCTCATATGAATAATGGAACGCATCCATTGTAAAATCACTGCCGACAGACTTGTTGAGGTCGTTTGTAAAGCCTGTGAAATTCTTAACCGTTTTTTTGTAGCTTGCCTTAAGTCTTACGTCATGATTGCCGACTGCGTTAAGGAAGCACTTTGTTCTTGCGCTTGCAAGCTTCTCGGAAATATACTGATATTCACAGAGAAGTCCGTTTTCCGCGATGTCACCTGCATTGAGCATAGCATCAACCTTACCGTCAATGTTGTATGTAACGTCCTCGCAAGCCGCGTCAAAATACTTTGTTCTCTTTACAATATAGTTTGAGAACTGCGGGTCAGCCCACATTACGGCAGTGAGA
>DNGF01000017.1:0-1244 GCA_003486665.1 Oscillospiraceae bacterium | reverse complement strand
TTCTGCTCGTTTGTCTGAATGGGGTCGTCGTTTGACGGACCGACATACGGCGTCAAAGCGTAAGCGATGGAAATAATTACAACCATCAGCTTATAAGCAATTCGAGAGAATAATGTTGTTTTCAAAAGATACACCTTCCTGTGGTTTTATTTTCATTTAATTTTAACACGAAAGAAACAATATGTCAATTTTATTTGTTCATTTTATTTAAACTGTAGTATCATTCAACACTGTAAAAGAGGGTTACGCCAAAATGACGTAACCTCCATTTTTTAAGCAGTAAGACTTGCATCTATAAGCTGACAATGTGTTGCCCCGTCCTCTTGATATGTTTTGAACGTTCCCGTTACAGTTATTTCTGTTCCCAATTCCGGATAATCATTCGGATAAGAATAATCACCCTTCAGGACGAATTCCAATCCTTGAGAACAACAAGCGGTTGCATCGGCAATAATGCAGGCAAAATACTGATTTTTAGTTTCAGGATCCTCATAATAAGCAAATTGTCCTTTCATTTTTACCGATTTTCCGATATATGTCTCCGGCGCTGTCATCATATTATATACCTCGGAATAAATCATTGTGCTGCTCAGTACCGTCAAATCAACGTCGATACCGTTTTTACCTTTGGGTATACTGCTTCCTGAATTTTGTGAAGCGGTTACATTTGTTTGAGATTCAAATGAATTGTTGTTTAGATTAGCATTTTGTTTTGATGATGTATCATTTGATTCCCGGTTTGCTTTGCCGCATGCGGTAAAAGACAAAAGCAACGATAAAATTATAATTAAAGCCAGACTTTTTTTCATTTATTTACACCTCACAAAAATTGAACCTACAACCCATGATAAAGCAAAGGCCGCAATTTGAACAGCAACAATCGTTGAACCGACCGGGGTTCCGGCAAGTACAGAAGTTAAAATTCCTATCAGCGAACAAACTACCGACAGAACTGCCGAAAAAATCGTTACACTGCGGAAGCTTTTAAATATGCGCATTGCGGAAAGTGCCGGGAAGATTACCAATGCCGAGATAAGCAGCGAACCGACAAGATTCATCGCTAAAACAATTATTATTGCAATTATTACGGCAATTAAAAGATTATAAAGCTCCGCTTTTGTCCCTGTTGCCCTCGCAAAATTTTCATCAAATGTGACTGCGAAAATCTTATTGTAAAACAATACAAATAAAGTAACAACAAGTATCGACATTCCGACACAGAGCCATACTTCAACGGACGAAAG
>DNGF01000204.1:11268-16030 GCA_003486665.1 Oscillospiraceae bacterium | reverse complement strand
ATATTTGATTATTATAATTAGGTTAGTGGGGGTATCCGTAATGTATAAAAGAATTCTGCTTAAGCTCAGCGGAGAGGTTCTTGCCGGCGAGCAGGGTCACGGCATTGACTTTGATATGGTGACCGATGTTTGCACATATGTTAAGAAAGTTGTTGAGATGGGAGTTCAGGTCGGACTTGTAGTCGGCGGCGGCAATTTCTGGCGCGGAAGAAGCAGCGGCACAATGAATCGAACAAGAGCCGACAACATGGGTATGCTTGCAACGGTTATGAATTCGCTTGCTCTTTGCGAGGCTCTGGAACAGCTCGGCGTTAAGGCAAGGGTTATGTCGGCAGTGGGTATGCAGCCGATTGCGGAACAGTATGTTGCACGCGATGCAGTCGCTCATCTCAATGACGGCGAGGTTGTTATCTTCGGCTGCGGCACAGGCTGCCCGTTCTTTTCGACAGATACAACGGCGGCGCTCAGAGCGGCTGAAATCGAAGCCGATGTTATCTTCAAGGCAACAAACGTTGACGGAGTTTTTGATAAGGATCCGAACAAATTTGATGATGCCGTTAAGTATGACACATTGACCCATTCCGAGGTTCTTGCAAAGGGACTCAAGGTTATGGACAGCACAGCGGCTTCGCTTTGCAGAGATAATTCAATCGCAATTCTTGTCTTTAATCTTGAAGATCCGGAAAATATCATCAGAGCCGTCAAAGGTGAAAATATAGGTACACTCGTTAAAGAATAAATATAATAAGTGAGGAGAATTTTCATGAAAGAAGTTTACAGCAATACCAGAGAAAAGATGACAAAAACAGTTTCCGTTCTCGGCAAGGATTATGCCGCAATCAGAGCAGGCCGTGCAAATCCGGGCGTTCTTGACAAGGTTCTTGTTGATTATTACGGAGTTCCGACGCCGATCAATCAGATGGCTGCAATCTCGGTTTCCGAGGCGCGTATCCTTGTTATTCAGCCGTGGGATAAGTCCACGCTTACCCCGATTTACAAGGCTATTCAGGCTTCCGATATCGGAATCAATCCGCAGAATGACGGTTCTGTAATTCGTCTGACTTTCCCTCAGCTTACCGAGGACAGACGTAAGGATCTCGTTAAGGACATCAAGAAGATGGCTGAGGATTCAAAGGTTGCGATTCGTTCGATTCGCCGCGATGCTATCGACAAGATCAAAAAGATGCAGAAGGCTTCCGAAATTACCGAGGATGACCTCAAAAACGGTGAAGAAGAGCTTCAGAAGATCACCGATGAGTTCATCAAGGAGATCGACGCAGCCGCTTCAACAAAAGAGAAGGAAGTTATGTCAATATAAATTGCGTACGCTTTGATTATTTTACAGGCAGGCTTTCACAGTCTGCCTGTTGTCAATAAAGGAGAATCCGGTTATGGAAGAAAGAAAAGTACCGACTCATATCGGTATTATTATGGACGGTAACGGACGTTGGGCAAAGCAGCGAGGCTTGCCGCGCTCGGAGGGTCATAAAGCCGGCGCAAAGGTCTTTAAGCAGATTTGCGACTATGCAGGAGAAATCGGCATACAGAGCATAACCTTTTATGCGTTCTCAACCGAAAACTGGAAACGTCCGCCGGAGGAGGTTTCTTCGCTTATGGATCTCTTCCGTGAATATATGCACGAGGCGGAAGACAGAAAGCAAGAGAACCTTCAGAAAGGTATGAGAATGCACTTTATCGGACACCGTGAGGGTATCCCTGAGGATCTTCTCAACCTTTTTGACACCTCAGAGGAAGAGTCAAAAGATGCTGAGAAGTACGATGTTAACATCGCCATTAATTACGGCGGAAGACTTGAAATCGTTGACGCCGTAAAGCAGCTTGCCGAAAAAGTCAAGTCCGGCGAGCTTGACCCTGCCGACATAACCGAGAAAACGATCTCGGAAAATCTCTACACCGCAGGTCAGAAGGATCCCGACCTCATAATTCGTCCCAGCGGCGAATACCGTCTTTCAAATTTCCTCACCTGGCAGTCGGCATATTCGGAGCTTTGGTTCTCCGACATTCTTTGGCCGGACTTTACTCCTGCCGATCTTGACAGGGCGATAGACGATTATAATAAGCGCAACCGTCGTTTCGGCGGCGTTTGAGGTTGGTTAAATTTCTCCACAACCGTTTTTTCGATCGGGGCAGTGCAATAGCACAGCACCCGACCTGCAAAATCGCCTGTGAAAAAATTTTCCTCAACCTCAAAGACTTGTTGAATTTTGTATTTGTTTATGGCAGTACCTTTTTACAGCTCACAAGCTGTAAAAAGCACTGTGAACAATTTTCTAACAATTTATTCAGAGGTTAAAGCTCACGGTCGTTTTTCTCGATCGGGCAGTGCAGCACAGCTTATATTAAATTATTATTTTGTTCGTATGGCGCGATGCTCGCATCGTGCCATGAAAGATAAGTGAAATGTTGATTAGTTGCTAAAGATTTTTCTCAACATTTGAAAGGATAACCCACATGAAAACCAGAATTATTTCGGGAGCTTCATATTCCCTCATCATTATCGCCGTGATGTTTTTTATGAACACGGCGGCGTTGCCTATACTCATGACATTCATCTGCGGCGTTGCCGTTTATGAGCTTAATCATGTCGCGAAGGTCAAGCTTCCGCTTGCAATTCCGTCAATTATTGTCGGAGCATATATCCCAATTGAAATTCGATATAATTTTCTTGAAAAAATTCACGTTACGCCGTTTGCGGCTCTTGCCGTATATATCATCGCCATGCTGATCATGATGGTGAAATGGCACGGCGAGGTTAAGTTTGAGCAGGTTGCAACTTCCGTTCTTTGCTCAATTGCCGTTCCCGAATCACTCGGCTGTTGGATCAGAATCAATGACCTTCAGCTTGCCGATGCAAGATACACTCAGGCGAACGTTGTTTATCTCATATTGTTTACAATTTTTTGTGCATGGCTTACCGATATGTTTGCTTATTTTACAGGTGTATTTTTCGGCAAGCATAAGATGACACCTGTTGTCAGTCCGAAGAAGACTTGGGAGGGCGCGATCGGCGGCGTTATTTTGACGGCGGCGCTGAATGTAGGCTTGTATTTTGTGTTTGCAAAGAAATTTTTCCCGGACGGAAGCTTTTTCCTTTGGGATTGGTGGGCGGTTATTCCGATCTCAATTGTGCTTTCCGTCATCAGCATTTTCGGCGATCTCTCCGCCTCGGTTATCAAGAGAAACTACGGTGTGAAGGATTACGGTAAGATGATCCCCGGTCACGGCGGAATTATGGACAGATTTGACAGTATGCTGTTTGTTTTCCCGATCATGTACGGAATTTTGAGTATAATTGAAACATTTTAAAAATAAAATTTAAGGTGATACTATGAGTAAAACCGTTGCCGTTCTCGGCTCAACAGGTTCAATCGGAACTCAGGCTCTTGAGGTTATAGAAATGCAGGGCTATGAGGTCAAGGCTTTGACGGCGAGCGTCAGCGTTGACACAATTGAACAGCAAATCAGGAAATTCAAGCCCGAACTTGCCGCGATGGTGGACGAAAAAGCGGCGGCTGAGCTTAAAATAAGGGTTGCCGACACATCTACCAAGGTGCTTTCGGGTATGGAAGGCGTATGCGAGTGTGCGTCATGCGGCGCGGACTATGTCCTTAACAGCATTGTCGGTATGGCAGGTCTTGAACCTACAATTGCCGCAATCAATGCAGGAAGCGAGCTTGCACTTGCCAACAAGGAAACCCTCGTTGCAGGCGGTCAGCTTGTTATGGGTCTTGCTAAAGAAAAGGGCGTCAGCATTCTTCCCGTTGACAGCGAGCATTCGGCAATTTTTCAGTCGATGCAGGGATGCCGTGACAAAAAAGAAATCAAAAAGCTTATTCTTACCGCTTCTGGCGGTCCGTTCTTCGGCAAAAAGCGCAGTGAGCTTGTTGATGTCACGGTCAAGGAGGCGCTCAACCACCCGAACTGGAGCATGGGTGCAAAAATTACGATTGATTCCGCTTCCATGATGAATAAAGGTCTTGAGCTTATTGAAGCAGTATGGCTTTTCTCAATGGATCCGAAAGATATTGACATAGTTGTTCACCGTCAGAGCGTGATTCACTCACTCGTTGAGTTCTGCGATAATTCCGTAATTGCTCAGCTCGGCGTTCCTGATATGAGAATACCGATTCAATACGCGCTGACCTATCCGAACAGAATTCCGTCCCCCGTCAAGGAGCTTTCGCTGACGGATTACGGAACGCTTACGTTCGATAAACCTGACTACGAAACATTCGGACTTATTAATGTTTGCCGAAAAGCCATCAATGACGGAGGTCTTTTCCCTGCCTGTGCAAACGCGGCAAACGAGGAGGCAAACCTTGCTTTCAGACAAGGAAAGATAAAATTTTTGCAGATTGAAGAACTCGTCAGGGAAACCGTTGAAAAAGCACAGAGATTTGATACATATAAGCTCAATGACGTTTTGGATATGTATAACTGGGCGAGGGGCTATGTGAGAGAAAAAATAATGGGCTGAGGTCACTCGGCTCACGAAAGAGGCGATTGAAATAGAAATTTTATCTGCACTGGCAAGCAAATGGACAATTCTGCTTGCGATAGTTTTTTTCGGCATTATAATAATGGTGCATGAGGCGGGACATTTTACCTTTGCGAAGATTTTCGGGGTAAAGGTAAATGAGTTCTCTCTCGGCATGGGACCTACCCTGCTTAAAAAGAAAAAGGGCGAAACCCAGTATTCATGGCGATTGCTGCCCATCGGCGGCTTTGTCAGCATGGAGGG
>DNGF01000204.1:11037-11219 GCA_003486665.1 Oscillospiraceae bacterium | reverse complement strand
GAGGATGAGGACAGCACGGATGAGCGTGCATTCAACAATAAACCCTGCTGGCAGAGGATAGTTATTGTGGTTGCCGGAGCGCTTGTAAATATTATTCTCGGTCTTATCATTATTGCGATAATGCTTGGTGTTTCGGATAACCTTTCCGGAACAAACTATGTAAATTTTTTCAACGACAACGG
>DNGF01000204.1:10823-10983 GCA_003486665.1 Oscillospiraceae bacterium | reverse complement strand
AACGGACTCAAGGCAAAGGATAAAATTATAAAAATTGACGGAAAAAGAGTTTATTATTATACCGATGTTCCGTACCTCCTCAGCCGTGATGAGGGTTCGACTGCCGATCTTCTTGTTGAACGCGACGGCAAAAGGGTAGAGATCAACGATGTTGAAATAT
>DNGF01000204.1:6686-10777 GCA_003486665.1 Oscillospiraceae bacterium | reverse complement strand
ATAGTCATGGTTGGTGTTGACAAAACCGCAGGCACGGTTTTCAAGGATACATTTAAGGAATCCGTCAGCATTTTCAGAATGGTTTGGCTGAGCCTGTTTGATCTCGTTACGGGCAAATATTCCGTTAAGGACGTTTCGGGACCCGTCGGCGTTGTGGATTATGTTTCGGACGCGGCGCAGGAGTCGGTCAAGACGGCGGACTACACGGGATTGCTCAGCATAATGGCGCTTATTACAATAAATATCGGCGTGTTCAATCTTCTGCCGATACCCGCTCTTGACGGCGGACGACTTTTCTTTCTGCTCATTGAGCTTGTCAGAAGAAAACCGATCAAGCAAAAATATGAGTCGCTTGTTCACGCAATCGGCATGGTTATTCTCCTGCTCTTCATGGCGGCAATCACGTTTAAGGATATCTATGCGCTGATTGTGAAGTGAGGATATAAAACTATAAATGGGGTCTTTATCCCCTCCGTCGCTCATGCGACACCTCCCCTTGATTCAAACAAGGGGAGGCTTAAAAAACTTTAAAGGCATGAGATTATGAAAACAATGTATAACAAGGAGCTTGTCGGAACGGCAAAGTGTTTAAGAAAGAATATGACACAGGAAGAAAAACACTTGTGGTATGATTTCTTGAAAAACTATCCCGTAAGATTTTACAGACAAAAGCCAGTCGGAGATTATATTGTTGACTTCTATTGTGCAAAAGCAAGAACAGTTATTGAATTGGACGGTTCACAGCACTATGAAGAGAAAGAAATTGTAAAGGACAAAATACGAACAGAGTTTATATCAAAATATAAAATAAAAGTAATACGTATTCCCAATGATGCCATAAGAAAAAATTTTGACGGTGTTTGCGATTATATTGGTGATATAATTAAACACTCATTATAATTGAGGCTGTTGCTATATCAGCCTCCCCTTGGTTGAATCAAGGGGAGGTGCCGCAGAGCGGCGGAGGGGATAAAGAAAAACAGAAAAACATTTTAACCAAACCGAGGTATTAAAATGGAACGAAGAAAAACAAAAAAAATAAAAATCGGCAACACATATATCGGCGGCGGCTCACCCGTAACGGTGCAGTCAATGCTTAACAAGCCGGCTCACGATATCGAAGCAAGCGTTAAGCAGGCAGTCGAGCTTGAAAAAGCGGGCTGTCAGATAATTCGCGGCGCAATCCCCGATATGGATGCCGTGAAGCTTATTCCTGCGCTCAAGGAGGCAGTGAGCGTGCCGATAGTTGCAGATATTCACTTTGATTATCGTCTTGCAATTGAAGCTGTTGCGGCAGGAGTTGACAAGGTACGTATAAATCCCGGCAACATAGGCTCGGAGGACAGAGTAAAAAAAGTTGTCGAAGCGTGTCGTTCAAAGAACATTCCTATCCGTATCGGAGTAAACTCAGGCTCGGTCGAAAAGGAAATTTTGGCAAAATACGGTGCGCCGACGCCCGAAGCTATGGCGGAAAGCGCTATGTACCATGCGTCATTGCTTGAAAAATTTGATTTTGATGATATTGTGATTTCAATTAAATCATCAAATGTTGAGAATATGATAAAATCTTATGAAATTGTTGCCGAGAGGTGCAATTATCCTCTTCATCTCGGCGTTACGGAAGCCGGTACAGAGAGAATGGGTCTTATTAAATCAAGCGCCGGAATCGGAAGCTTGCTTATGCACGGAATCGGCGATACAATCAGAGTTTCGCTGACTGCCGATCCGGTCAAAGAGGTTTATGCGGGACTTGATATCCTCAAAGCGCTTGATCTGAGAAGCGACTGCGTTCAGATCGTTTCCTGTCCCACCTGCGGCAGAACCAAGATTGATCTTATCAAGGTTGCGGGTGAGGTGGAAGCCGCGCTCAGAGATTGCCGCAAGCCGCTCAAGGTGGCGGTCATGGGCTGCGTTGTTAACGGACCGGGCGAAGCAAAAGAAGCTGATATCGGCATTGCCGGCGGTGACGGCTGCGCTGTTCTTATCAAAAAAGGCGAAATTATAAGAAAGATCAAAGAAGAAGATATTGTCAGCGAGTTGCTGGCGGAAATAGACAAGATGTAAGACAAAACGCACAGTCGAGGCGTGCGGCACGGCAGATATATTAACGCAAAGCACGCCGCAGTTTGTGCGGTGTTGACAATTAATTTGGGAGTGTAATTTTGAAAGAGATAAGTTTCCTCAGCCTTTTCGGCGAGTACATAGATCATAGCGTCGCGGCATATTTTAATTCCGCAACGGTTGAAAGCATTGAGGCGAGCCTTACTGAACGAAGCATCAGTATGCTCGTCAGCTTTCCTGCGCCTGTTGACTCTGCCGTAATTAAAAACATGAGGGCGGAGCTTATCCGCGTGATGAATTTGAATCGTCTTGACCTCGGAGTTCACTTTCCCCCCGAAACGTTTGACATTAACTACATGACGGGTTTTGTCAAAGAAATTTATGAACATTTTCCGGCTTCAAGAACAATACTTGAGGGTGCGGTCTATAATCTCAGCGGGGACAAGCTGACGATCGAGCTTGCTGCGAACGGAAAGGATATGCTTATAAATCTTGGCTGTGATAAGTTCATTAGGCAGGCTGTCGATCGCCGTTTTGAAAGACTTATTTCAGTTGAATTTGTCAGCAATGCCGCACCTCAGGACGATATAAAAATGCTTGAGGAGCTTCAGCAAAAGGAAAATAAAAAAATTGCCGTAGCCGCGCCGATGGCTAACCCTGTTGCCGCATCAAAGGCACCCGTTCAGAAAAAGCCTAAGGAAAAGACTTACGAGGATCTGCCGATTTCCATTACGAACGCAAAGCCTTTGTTCGGTACTCTCGTAAAAGGAAAGCCGAAGCCGATTAAAGAGTGTTTGCCCGAAGACGGTGAGGTCGTTGTATGGGGTGACGTTTTTTCTCTTGAAACAAGGGAATCTAAGGACGGCAGATACAGCATAATAAACTTTAACATAACCGACTATACCTCGTCCTATCCCGTTAAGGTGTTCGGCGAAAAGAAAAAGTGCGAGGATCTTGTGGGAAATCTCAAGGACGGTAAGACCGTTCTTGTCCGCGGATCAATAAATATGGATACGTATATGCACACCTATCTTATCAATGCGCGTGCTGTTACGGAAATTGAAAAAATCGAGAAGCAGGACAATGCCCCCGAAAAACGAGTTGAGCTTCACCTGCATACAAATATGTCGGCAATGGACGGTATGACGAGTGCAAAGGAGCTTGTCAGCCGTGCAATAGCGTGGGGACACAAAGCGATTGCAATTACCGACCACGGTGTTGTTCAGGCATTCCCCGAAGCCTGCAATACTGCCGCCAAAGCGGGAATTAAAATAATATACGGCATGGAGGGCTACCTTGTTGATGATGACGCTTTCTATGACGATTACGGATTCGGCGTTGACGATGAAATCCCTGCCGAGTATATCGAGAAAGTTCGTGCCGAAAAGACATATCATATAATTATAATAGCAAAGAATACGCAGGGACTTAAAAATCTCTATAAGCTTATAACGGATTCAAACCTTAAATTTTTCAAGCGAAAACCGCGAATTCCGCGTCACAGGCTTATGCAAATGCGAGAGGGTCTTATAATCGGAAGCGCCTGTGAAGCAGGTGAGCTTTACCGTGCGCTTGTTGACCAAAAGAGCGATGAGGATGTCCTCAGAATCGCTTCCTTTTATGACTATCTTGAAATTCAGCCGAACGGAAACAACGCATTTATGCTTCGAAGTCAGGACGAGCGCTACGAACGTTTCAAAACAGTAGAGGATCTTGAAAATGTTGACCGTCAGATAGTACATATTGCAGACAAGCTCGGCAAAATGGTAGTTGCCACCTGCGACGTTCATTTCATTGATCCGGGCAATGCTGTCTTCCGTGAAATTCTTATGACTTCAATGGGATTTTCCGACGCTTCTCAGCAGGCTCCGCTCTATTTCAGAACAACGGACGAGATGCTTGCCGAATTTGCATATCTCGGCGAGGATACGGCGAGAGAGGTCGTTATTACCAATCCGAATAAGATTGCCGACCTTTGCGAAAGCGGAATGACTCCGTTCCCCAGAGGAACGTTTCCGCCGAGCCTTGAG
>DNGF01000204.1:6442-6648 GCA_003486665.1 Oscillospiraceae bacterium | reverse complement strand
CGAGGATCTTACCCGTATTTGCTGGGAAAGAACCAAGAAGGATTACGGCGATCCCGTTCCCGAAAATGTTGCAAAGCGACTGGAAAAAGAGCTGAAATCAATTATTTCCAACGGATTCGGTGTTCTTTATATGATCGCACAGAAGCTTGTTCAAAACTCGGAGGAGCATGGCTACTATGTCGGATCGCGAGGATCTGTCGGCTCAT
>DNGF01000204.1:1110-6400 GCA_003486665.1 Oscillospiraceae bacterium | reverse complement strand
TCGTTTGTTGCTCATGCGGCAGGTATTTCCGAGGTTAACCCTCTGCCGCCGCACTATGTATGCAAAAAATGCAAGCACTCGGAGTTCTTTATGGACGGCTCGGTGGGTTCAGGATATGACCTGCCGCCGAAGGACTGCCCGAACTGCGGAATTCCGATGCACCGTGACGGTCACGATATCCCGTTTGAAACTTTCCTGGGCTTCAAGGGAGATAAACAGCCCGATATCGACCTTAACTTCAGCGGCGAATATCAGTTCTATGCCCACCGCTATACAGAGGAGCTTTTTGGAATTGACCATACTTTTAAGGCGGGTACGATCGGTACTATCGCCGATAAAACAGCTTACGGCTTTGTTAAAAAATGGCTTGAAGTCAAGGGCATCACGGTTAACCGTGCCGAGGAGGACAGACTGACAAAGGGCTGTACGGGAGTTAAGAGAACAACCGGTCAGCACCCCGGAGGAATGGTTGTTGTTCCGGCAAGCAATGACGCCGAGGACTTTACTCCGATTCAGCACCCGGCGGATGATGTTTCCGGCGGACTCAGAACAACTCACTTTGACTTCCACTCACTTCACGATACGATCCTTAAGCTTGATAACCTCGGTCATGATGTGCCGACGCTTTACCGACATCTTGAGGATTCAACGGGAATCAATGTCTTCGATGTTGATATCTGCGATCCTAAGCTTTATGAGCTTCTGACATCTCCCGAACCGCTCGGTGTTACGGTAGAGGATATCGGATGTGAAACAGGCACGCTTTCCCTTCCGGAACTCGGCACTCCGTTCGTTCGCGGAATGCTGCTGGAGGCGAAACCGAAGAACTTCTCAGATATGCTTCAGATTTCGGGCCTTTCTCACGGTACGGATGTTTGGCTCGGTAATGCACAGGAGCTTATCAAAAAGGGTATCTGCACGATTTCCGATGTTATCGGAACGCGTGATAATATCATGGTTTACCTTATGCACAAGGGCCTTGAACCCGACATGGCTTTCAAAATCATGGAGATCGTCCGTAAGGGTAACGCTACGAAGCTTCTGACCGAGGCTCACATTAAAGCGATGAAGGAGCATAACGTTCCCGATTGGTATATTGAATCGTGCATGAAGATCAAGTATATGTTCCCTAAGGCTCATGCCGCGGCATATGTAAGCGCCGCTATGCGATTGGCGTGGTACAAGGTATATAAGCCGACCGAGTATTACGCAACATATATGACGGTTCGAGGTGAAGACCTTGATACGGTTGCAATTATGGAGGGCCGCGGAGCAGTTAAGCAGCTCATGAATTCAATTATAAGCAAGGGACACGATGCAACCGCAAAGGAAGAAAATATGTACGTTGCCATGCAGGTCGTTAACGAAATGATGGCAAGAGGTGTTGAATTCCTGCCGATTGATCTTTACAAATCACACGCAACGATTTATAAGCTTGAGGACGGAAAAATCAGGCTTCCGTTCATGTCAATGTCGGGTACAGGCGAGTCGGCTGCCGTTGCATTGATGAAAGCGAGAGATGACGGCGAGGGCGAATATATGTCGCGCGATGATCTGCAGCAGCGCGCCGGAATCAGTAAATCGGTTATGGAAACGCTTGACGCCTGCGGTGATCTTGAGGGACTGCCGCAAAGTACGCAGATGAGCTTTTTCGGATTCTAATTAACGGAGGAAATATAAATGACAGATCTTTACAAGCTTTGGGAAAACAGAAAAACAATGCCCGTAATTACGGTTGACCACGGTTCCGGCAAGGTGCTTATGCTCGGCTACATGAATAAGGAGGCATTCGCATACACGCTTAAAACCCGCAGAGCGTATTATTGTGACATCGAGAGCGGTGTCGTTTATAAGTTCGGAGAGGAAAAAGGAAATTCGCAAAGACTTATGTCGCTTGATCTTAATTGCGGCGGTGACGCACTGCTCATGAGTGTTCAGCAGAAGGGTCATGTTTGTCATCATGCAGGCAAGCATAGCACCTGTTTTAACAACAATATTTACAAGCGCAGCAGGGGAGAGTATTCTAAACGTAAAAAGTTCGGCAGAGTGGAAATAGACAAGAACTTTGATTTCTCAAAGGAAGATTATGAAGACGAACTGGAATAAATATTGACAAATGATACTGTTTGTCGTATTATGAAAGAACGCATATGTCAAAGAAATAAAAAAGGTGATGTAATGAAAGAGTATATCAGCCGTATAAAATCAAATTGCAAGACGTGGGAACTCGTTTTCTGGTGGATATTCAGGGCATTGATGATTTATGCCTTTATCGCAGGCTTTTTCAAGAAGCCGTTCGATATTTCGGATCCGCTTCAGGTCGGAGCTAATTTTATTGCAATGTTCGCATGGGAAATCTTCATGCTGTTTCCGAAAAAGTGCTTTGTAAGGCATTTGCCGTCCTTGATACAGGATTTTTCAATTGTTATGATTTTTGCCGCTTCGTTCTGCGGAAAATTTTTGAATTTCTATTATGACGCGAGATTTTGGGATTCTGGAATGCACCTGCTCAGCGGCGGTCTTTGCGTGCTGCTTGGCTATGAAGTTGTTGTCGCGATGCAAAAACGCGATAACAAGCCCGTTTCGATTCCGGTTGCGCTTCTTTGCGCTCTTTGCTTCTCGTTCTTCGTTTCGACCTGCTGGGAGCTTGTTGAGTTTACGATGGATCAGGTAATGACCGATCCCGCAAAGGGTACGATCGGTGACGCTCAGCACTGGTGCTACGAGCTTGCAAAGGGTACTCCTAAAGAGGCAACCCTCTTTGATCCGAAGAATATCGGCAGATGGCCGCTTATGGATACGATGGGTGATATAATTCTCAACTCGATCGGCGCCGTTGCGGCATGGATATTCCTTAAAATTTTCCCCTATCATCATGGCAAGAAGTTTGATGTTAACCAGGAAATAGAAGTAAAAAAAGAGAAAGAACTTATTACAAAATAAAAGAAGACGAAAATCAATTTTACGGTTGATTTTCGTCTTTTAAAATATATAATATATGTGATATATTTAACAAACCTATTTTTGAGAATAGAATACCCAAACCGGGCAGAAAAGGATTTTTTGCGACGGTATTTTCTTGTTTTTTATTTGTTCAGCTCGTCAGTAACGACTTCGCTGAAATGACAAATTTCAATCTTGGAAGAATTTAAAATTTTAACAAGATTTGAAACAAAGGCTTTGTCGAGAGAAACATCGGTAATTTCAAACTGTGTTTTCCGGGAACGAAGCTCGACAGCGGCAATTCCGTAAGTGGTAAAAGCTTGACCTTCAAGGGAAATGCAACTCTTCTTTAATAGATATTCGATATCCATATTTCCACCTTTTGTTGCGAACCAATATAACGCCATCTATTATAATACCGGTGTTTTGTAAAGTCAACATTAATGTGAAATTTAATAACATATTTTTTAATTATTGCGATTTTTTGTCTTTTTGAATAGATCCGGAGTCGGAAAAACGCGGATAAAGTCGAAAAACTTCTATCCGCGTCGGTTCTATTACTTTCTATTTTTCTTTTTTGAATTTTGTTTAAGCTCGTTGTATTTGAAGATTTTTAATTCCCTGTTTTTCTTACGCCTGCGGTTTGCTCTGATATAAAGTGCAATATACGCTGCGATCAAAATGACTACAATGGCTATGAGAATTTTAAATATCGCGCTGGCAGTCATTCGTTTGACTGCGGATTGAAGATACAGGAGCATACTCATGTTTGCATCTTCTGCGGCAACGAGATCCACAGTGCCTATTTGCTGTCCGGCAAACATAATTTTTGCCTTACCTAATGTTTCTCCCTTTTTAATGGGTGCGTCAATTGATTCGGGCATATCTATCGGTTTAAAATATACGCTGTTTGAATTGTTGCCTTGAGGCACAAGAGCCAAAACTTCGCTTTTGGCAACAAGGCGGATGTTATCCGTATCCCAGCAATAATTGACGTGAACAGAGGTTACATACTGGGATTCCTTGGTAACAACCTCATAGCTTAGGTTGTCAAATGCCCACTTAAACATTTTAGCCGCGTCGCAAATGGCTTGATTTTCGGTATCATTATCTTTGTCTGTGTCCATGTAAGGACCGCCGAGTGCAATTGCGAGATAGCTGTAGCCGTCCTTTGAGGCAATTGCAATAATACTTTCTCCCTCGGTGTCGCTTGAACCCGTTTTTATACCGCGGCAGTTTTCATAATAATAATCCGGAAAACCGTAGTTCAGCATATAGTTTGTGTTAACGATCGTACGTTCTTCGTTGACATTTGTTTTTCTCAAATCATATGTCAGCATTTTGACAATTGTTTCAAAGACAGGATACTTCATTGCCGCGAGAGCAATTTTGGCAAGGTCGTTTGCGGTTGATTTTTGCTTTGAATCACTCAAACCGTGGGGTGTTGTAAACTGCGTGCCGGTACAGCCGAGCTTCTTAGCCGCCGCATTCATTTTGTTAACAAAGTTTGGAATACCCTTGCCGTATTCCTCCGCAAGCACAAGCGCTGCGTCATTTCCGCTCGGAATAAGCAGACAGCAGAGCAGGTCGTAAACGCTGATGATTTCCCCGTCCTGAAGACCCGACATTATGCAGCCGGTTCCGTACAGACTCTCAAGCGAAGAGCCGGAAACGGTGACTTTTCTGCTGAGATCCTTTTCGTTTTGCAGAACGACAAGAGCTGTCATTACCTTTGTCAATGACGATGGATCCGCGGGCATATCGGAGTTTTTATCCATAATGACTGCGTTGCTGTCGATATTTATAAGCAGGTCGATTTTTGAATAAAGCTCAATTGCCGACTTATAATCGGCGGCGGAAGCGGGTACAATCGAAGAGGTGAAAATTAAAACGGCGCAACATATAAAAATAATAAATTTTTTCATAGACAAGACACCCGAAGTTGTAGTATTATATATTTGTGTAACCACTGACAGGCAAGCGTTCCGATCAATCGGCAGCCGCCTGTTGGAATTATTATAACAGATTAGTATATAAAAATAAACAAGATTTTAAAAAATTTATCACATTTTGGGGAGTGATCCGATAATGGTTTATGTAACGGGAGATATGCACGGCGATTATGCCCTTTTTTCTCAGAAAAAATTTAAAAATATTAAAGAGGGCGATACACTTATTGTCTGCGGCGATTTCGGATTTATATGGCGAGGCGACTCAAAAGAGAAAAAAATACTCGACAAGCTCGGCAAGAAAAAGTACAAAATTCTTTTTGTTGACGGAACGCATGAAAACTTTGATTTGCTCTCAAGATACCCCGTTGTAAACTTTGCCGGCGGCAAGGCGCATC
>DNGF01000204.1:0-1086 GCA_003486665.1 Oscillospiraceae bacterium | reverse complement strand
AGATAACATATATCATCTTATGAGAGGTCAAATATTTGAAATCGAAGGCGAAACGTATTTCGCTATGGGCGGCGGAGAAAGCCCCGATATAGATATGAGAGTCGATCACGACACATGGTCCAGAGCAGAAATTCCCACGCAGGAGGAAATGCGTGAGGGTGCGGAAAACCTGGAAAAGCGCAAGTATAAGGTTGACTATATGATAACTCATGAGCCGTCGCAGAAAATAAAGAATTTTCTCAGGCTCAAGGATAATGAACCGCTTACCGTTTCCGGACTTAATGCTTATCTTCAGGAATTGAGCGCAAACTGCGATTTCAAGCGCTGGTTTTTCGGATGTCTGCATGAGGATAAGTTCGTATCTGCGACACAGGTTGCATTGTTCCAGAATCTTGTCAAGGTCAGTACCGGTGAAGTGGTTTCATAAAGAGAGGAGAAGCTTATGGACATAAAAGATATACTTTCAAAGGTGGATCACACCTTGCTTTCTCAGTCGGCGACTTGGAAGGAAATAAAGCAAATTTGTGATGACGGCATCAAGTACGGCTGCGCGTCCGTTTGCATACCTGCAAGCTATGTTAAAACGGCTGCGGAATATGTTGACGGCAAAATTCCCGTTTGCACAGTTATCGGTTTCCCTAACGGATACTCAACAACTGCGGCAAAGTGTTTTGAGGCTGAGGACGCGGTGAAAAACGGCGCGGACGAGATCGACATGGTCATAAACCTCTCCATGGTGAAGGACGGCTGCTGGGACGCCGTGGCAAAAGACATATCCGCCGTGCGCGAGGCAACGCGCGGGCACATCCTCAAGGTCATCATCGAGTGCTGCCTGCTGACGGACGAGGAAAAGGTGAAAATGTGCAGAATCGTGTCCGACTGCGGCGCGGATTACATCAAGACCTCCACCGGCTTCTCCACCGGCGGTGCAACGCGCGAGGACGTGAAGCTCCTGCGCGAGAATTGCCCCGCCAGCGTCAAGGTAAAGGCTGCAGGCGGCATATCCAGCATACAGGACGCGGAGGACTTCATCGCCCTCGGCGCTGACCGCCTCGGCACAAGCCGCATCGTCAAGCTCGCCATCGA
>DNGF01000225.1 GCA_003486665.1 Oscillospiraceae bacterium | reverse complement strand
AAAAGACGATAGGCTCCGCAAAGTATATACATATTTTCATTATTTTGAAGATTACTTCTTTCCATATATGTTTTGTTGCTTTTACGGACGATAGAATCGCTGAAAAAGATTAGATCTAAAAAATTTGTGTTTTCGGACATAATGGAGTTCAGATAGCTGCGCAGGTAGTCTTTATGAGCGTTGTCATAATTCAATACATTCGTAATTGCATACATTAACGCGTTTATTGCATACGAAAACATCCTTGTAACAAAGGGACCTTTTTCCGTAATATTAAAGGTTTTCTTAATTTCAATTCCGCGACTGAGCAGTTCCTTTATTTTGCTAACACTGGCACTGTTTTCGTTTATGTCCCAGGTGCTTTTTCGCAGCAGAAAAGCGTCGTGGCAGAATTGCTTAACATCAGAGGCAGAGGAAGAAAAATATTGTGAAATTTTATCTGAGTTTGAAGAAAACGGAATGTCATAGTAGAAAAAGTAAAAAGGCTGGAATTCTGATCTAAGTTCTGCTTGGTGAAAGTTTTCAGTTATTGTCCTCATGACTTCGTTTTCAAGGTATTTAGAATTTGCTCTCAGAGTTTCGAGCTGCATAGTCAGCAGCTTGTATGCCGATGTGGCATAAGTGACCGAGTATATTTCATCACGCAGCTCCGATGTCAACAAATCGGAATTTTCACTCAGTACAATTGTCAAAATATATATGGCCAAAATTTGTTTGCTGCGATATGAAACGGTAAATTTAGCTGACTCTTTTATTAAATGTTTAATAAAGCCCGTTCTTATTTTTTCATCAAGATGTTTAATTAAAACGGCGCTGTAAATTATTATATCCTCCAAGGAGCTGCGCTCTAAATTAACAAGATCACTTTTTCTAAGGATTTTTTCGCAACGATCAAAGATATTTTGAAACATTTTCGGATAGTCAACGGAGCTGTCGGAGTTTAATTGAATCGCATCAAAAACAGCTCTGAAAAAAATGCGGTACGGCTTGATTTCGAATGTATATCCCGTCAAGGAGGAAGTGGATTTTCTTATTATAATTTCATGACCGTTTTGTATATTTCTGATATCATTCTTTAAATCATCGGATGCGTTTAACCCTTCAATATTGTCTGTATTGAATCTGTATTGTCCATCTACAGTAGATGCGAGATCCCCATATGCTTTAATGATATCCCGTACAGTGTATTCGGTGTTGCTGCAAATTTTTTCAAGGCTTTTATAAATGAATTTATTTAAAGATGCAACTGCCGGCATGACTGATATTTTTTCGCCGCCAAGACTGCTTTCAAAACTGCTTCTGAGTAAAATCAAATATGCCTTATGATACTCTGAGCAACGTTTTTTTTGATCTTTCAATTCACGGCTATAGGCTGAAGCTGATTTTTTTTCGATGTTTTCACATTTGGATTTATAATGCGCCCATTTATTAAGTAAAAGCTGAAAGAGTGGCTGCTTAACGGATTCCTGTATTAAATCTATCGCCTTTTCCCCGATAGCAGCCTGATTCAGACTGTGAATAGGGCTTTTAAAAAGGGTTTTCCAAAGAATATCTTGGCTGATGTTTGATTTGATATCGACTAATTTAAGCGGATCGTTCTCAGTGAATGCAGGAGAAGGCGTTATTTCCAAAAAGGAACTTTTGGTGTAATACGAAAAAATGAAGCTTGCTGCATCTCCCGGTGATTTAAGCAATTTGCCGAGAACAGCATCATAGACAGCCGTCCGCTTTTTTTCGAAAATTTTTTGCCATAATATTTCGAATCTAACATCATCATCGTTTATATCTCGCAGAATCGGAAGATCAACTCTTTTCTCTTTCAGCCATTTTGAAAGGGCATAAACAAATAATTTGTTTCTGTTTTCAACGTTTTCTGTATAAGTGGTGCTTTCGTTATTGATCCTTTTAAACTGATTCGAGATAGTTCCGCTTGTGGAGTATGCAATTTCGTTATTATTTATTGTGGCGGAATATATTTCTCCTTGTTTTTTTCCTATAATTTTTGAAAGTTCATGACAAAGACAATCAAAACGCGCGTTAGTATCGCTGCCGTTTAAGTATTCCGCACAGTAGTTATCAATTAAGTTTGCAACAAACGGATTTACAGCTTTATCTTTTTTACAATCCATGTCTTTTATTCCCCCTAACCGACAATTAAAACCGACAATTAAAAAAATAATTGAAAAAAGGCGATTGGTTTGTCTTTTTGGCAATTTGACCAATATATTGTAGCATGGATTTGTGAAAAACGCAACAATCAGATTCAAAAAGCTAACCGGGAAGGAAATAAAAAATTTTTAACGATATTGTCGGTTAGAATAGTATCTGATAGGCTATAGACATCAAAATTGATTTTGCAGATAAGGAGGAGATGCTTTATGAGAATGCACGCAAGAGATCGGCCTCTTTGACCTTTCAATTTGAGGCAGAGGAAGGTTCAGTCAAACAGTAAAAAATTATTTGGAGGAATTTTATAATGACAAAGAAAATTATTTCAATCATTCTCGTTATTATGACAGTTTTTACTTCATTGGCAATTTCCGCAAGTGCGGCTTCGTATTCAACAGGCAAGTACAGCGTTTCGGAAAGCAACGGAATCAACGTTAGAAGCGGTCCCGGAACGTCATATTCAAAAGTTGGTGCAGCTTCGAGAGGGGTTACGTTCAACGTTACAAAAATCAGAAGCAATTGGGGCTATACATCCTCTATTCGTTGCACAAATGGCACAAGAAGCGGCTGGGTATGCCTTGATTACTGTAGTTACAAGGGTTCAAACAGCAGTGCTTCAAGGGCTACATACAATAATGTTTTTGCTTCCACCAGAGGATCCGGCTATTCACTTTCACAGGCAAAGCAGTATGAGTCATCGACATTTACAAAGGGATCATTTATTTATATTTGGGGCGCTCTCCAGGATGCAAACGGCAATCTTTATAATACATACAGCAGTAAGGTCTGCAATATGACGCTTTCCATTTATAGGCCGAACGGCTCGCTCGCATATTCATATACTTATAACAATTGCTGTGTCAACTGGATCGGTCGAAAGCTTGATGTAGCCGGTACATGGAAGATACAGTGTAAAATTACCGGTGCGCTCTCCGGAACAAACACAAGAAGCATTACCGTAAAGGAAGATTCCTCTTCAGCTTATTACACGCTTACATATAACGCAAACGGCGGCTATAACGCACCCGCTTCGCAAAGAGTTAAGGCGAATTCAGCATTCCGTCTTCGCTACGAAAAGCCGTCAAGGTCGGGATACACCTTCCTCGGATGGTCTACAGACCGTAATGCGACAAAACCCTCCTTCTATCCCGGCGGAAGTGTCGGACTCAGAAACAATGTTACTCTTTATGCGGTCTGGGAAAAATATGGGGTTGAAATTTACAGCTCGTATCTTTATAACTATCCTACTGTCGGTGATGTATATTACCTCCGCGCACAGGCTTATCCCAACAATACATCACAGTTTAAGTGGTACACTTCAAACAGTAGTGTTATTGCGATTAACCAAAACGGCAAAATGACCGCCAAAAGTGCAGGTACTGCAACGATTACCGTTAAGACTCCCGATGGCAGAAGCAAGAGCGTGACAATAAAAGTAAGTAACGCATCCAAGTGGCAGACGGGTATGTTTGACAGCGGATACACTGCCTACGGTTATACAACAATTAAGCTTAACAAGAATGTCGGAGATGCCAGCATAAAGATCTATACATATGATGCGATGGGCTGGAAGAGCAACGGACAGATGCACATTACGCTCAGGTCCGCATCCGGAGCATGGCTTTGGGAGGGCGACATAAAGAGCGGCGATACACTTAAACTTGGCAGCAATTATCTTGAATACAGAGTATATATTGCAAAAAAGAAATATCCTAACACGATCATGGGAAATAGTTCAGATTTTAACAATATTGGCGCTTGTCAAAAATGGGCGATCAATTGTTCAAAGAACTCCTATATTGGCTAACGAACGTTCAAGGGAAAGCCGCTCCCGTAAATCGGGGGCGGCACATTAAAAGGAGGATTATAAAATGAATATCTTATACAGAGGAAGCAATTCAACTACACTCGTACCCATCGAGAGCCTTTTGTTTGCGGAAAGGAAAATATTTATCGAGGGTGAAATTAATTCACAATCAGCAAACGATTTTACAAAGTCAATTCTGCTTTTGAGCAAGGAGAATGATCCGATTGACGTTTACATCAACTCCTCAGGCGGAGATGTCACTGCCGGGCTTGCGATCAGAGATATCATAAACGCAATTTCATCCTCGGTGGATGTTAAGCTTCACTGTGTCGGCATTGCCGCGTCGATGGCTGCGGTGATTCTCTCAGGGGGAAAAGATGGCAACAGGTATATAACCCCGAATTCCAAAGTCTTTATTCATGAGGTCATCTCCGTGGGAGGATGCGACGGCAGTGCGAGCGCCGTCAGACGTAAGGCGGAAGAGGTGCTGCAGACTCAAGGGCTTTTTGTGGAGCTTCTGTCGAAAGACACGGGCAAAACCGAGGATGAGATTGCCGCCGCAATGGCAGAGGAGAGGTATTTTACCGCTGATCAGGCACTTGATTTCGGTTTGGTCGATCATATAGAATATTCGTTTACATAAGGAGGTTTTTAGCTTGGATAAAACAGTATTTGCAAAAGACTTGATAGTTGACGGAAATGTCGGTCCCAACAATAACATTCTCGTTTTAGGCGGCACAGGCACCGGAAAGACAATTTCTTGTCTGCTCCCAACGCTCTATAATACCGAAGAAAGCAGTTTCATTGCGACGTTTGCAAAGAAAACACTGGTCCAAAACGCTGTTGCATACTTTAAGAAGCGTGGGTATAAGACGTTTTTCTGGAATCTCTCTAATCCGGAAGAAAGTGACCGCTTGCCGGATTTGCTTCAGTATGCCGTTTCGGAAAATGATACCCAGGAGCTTGCCAGACAAATCGTGCGATCAAATCAGGACTACTGTACGGCTCATAATTTCGATCCGTATTGGTTGGACGCAGCAGAAACACTGCTCACCGGGTTAATGGAGTACGAAAAATTAACCAAGCACTTCCCGAAAATGAAACGAGTAATTGACACATTCTACAAACTGGAGGTAGTACAAGACGGATACTCAATAGTGACCTCCATGGAGGAGGCTTTTCAAGATTTGAAAATGCGATATCCGAATTCCCTTGCCGCAAAAAAACTTTTGTCATTTAAGATGCTTCCATACCGCACGGCCGCGTGCGTTAGGGATTCACTGGAAAAATCAATTCAGACCGCATTCCCGACCTCAATTCAAAATGCAATGAATGAAAATTCGTACGTGGATTTTGAAAAGTTTGCGACCGAAAAAACGGCGATATTCATTCTCACAAGTCCCACACGAGTTTCACAATACGCGTTTTCAAACATCATATTTAACATCGCAATTAGAAGCCTATTGGAGTTTGCTGAGAAACAGCCGGGCAACAAACTTCCGCGACCGGTAAAACTTTATTTTGACGATTTTTCATGTGGATTTCCAATATCGAATTTTGATAAAACGATCTCAACATTCAGGGAGGCGGGGATCAGCGCGGTTATGAACTGTCAGTCTTTATCACAGCTGTATGATACCTATGGCGCAGATAAGGCTCACACTATTCAAGATAACTGCTCGTCTATGGTTTATTTCCCCGGTGGACTCAACAGAAAAACGGCAATGTTAATTTCCGAAATGAGCAACCTGCCTATTGAAGATGTTTTGTTCTGTCCGGTCGGAAAAGCGTTTGTGTTTCGCTCCGGCGAAAAGCCGATTTTTATTCCACGTTTCGAAACATTTAAAGATCCTTTGTATAGGGAGTTCATGAACTCTCAGAAAAGCATTGATGAAATAATCGCTTAAAAATAAGGAGGCACAGATTATGGAGTTAAACGAAAAAAATAAGTCTGCGAAAAGGCCCAACAGTGAAAAACACGAAACAATTTTATTGGAGTTTCACGAACCCGAAGATGTAATTGATACCATAGAAATCAGAAAAAATTTTTTCGAGGCGACAGAAGAATATTTGAAAAAAACTAAGGGGGACAAGCAGAATTAAAATAAAAATTTTTGACAGAAAAAGAAATAATTTTTTGCTATATTCTGTTGAAAGAGTCAGATGAATGTGGTAAAATTAACATTAACATAGAAATTAGGAGGAAAAGAATAGAAATGAGCCTGATAGCCAAAAGATTGAAGCCGCTGATTCCAGGAACAAAAATAGATGTCGTAATGAAAGATGCCGCAAAGACCACATACAGCGGTGTTATCACCGAAAAAGATGACGAATGTTTAGCTATAAATACAAGTGCCGGCGAACTCGTTCTCTCTTATGACGACATTTCAAGCTTCTTTGTTAAAAATGACGGCGGCGCCATGCCGTCAGAAACTTCCGCCGTGCCTGTGCTGCCGTCTGATCGGGTAAAGCCAAAGCTTGCGTCGTTAAGTTTTTACAGGGATATTACCTACCCGCGAAAAAGTGACAGCGCTTTAACCGAACGCTTTAATTCCCTCAGCCGGGGAGAGAAAAGAATTGCACAGAGCGGATATCAAAGTATAATGAATAAGCTGAAAAACAGCAATACGGCCGACGACTGCGGCAATGTAATAAACAAAATGCTTGACGCATTCTATTATACCGATTATGAAATATCGCCCAACGCATATCGTTTTTTGCTTGACCTACAGGCAAGGAGCAGAACCGACAACAGTGCGTTTTTATATGATTCCGCTGAGTTTGCCTGTGCATATGATTATTTGGCAGTCTACTATTACAGGCAAGATGATAAAAGGAAATCCGCCGAGTACGCTTCTGCGGCATTGGTATTAATAAAAGATGAGTCTTTCAAGAGTGTTCTTTACGCAATCCTTGCTGAGGCAGCGATGAGACATGATATTTATCCTATCATCAAAACTTTAAAAAAAGATGGAGATTTAGTTCTTGATCCTTATATGAGGGAACTCATTAAATTTGTCTATAAACTTAACGAAAAAAGCTTTCCCACGAATGCTTCAACGAAAGTCTATATAGAAACGATGGAAGCTATGTGTGATGACTTTTCTTCTGATTCGGAAATAGAAAATCTTTTTAAAAAACTTGATCCTGATTATAAAGACCCCGGTGAGCATTCTTCTCCCGAAATATGTATGGGCGAAATTGTTTATCTTAACTGGGCTAACGAAAAGGGCATAATAAGAAGCGGCGATTTTGATTATGAATTCGCTTATTCTGACATCGCCGATGTTAACCTTCTGCATAAGGTCAAGCGAATCACCAGCCGTGATCTGAGCGCGATAGACTCAACCTTTACTGTAGATTTCAAGGCAATCGGGAATAAGGCATCCGAGATTAAAGAAAAATATGTGCGCGCGGCAAAGCCGGAAAGCAGCCTGCAGATAGCAAGAAGGATTTGTGCCGATGCGAACAATGAAAATAGGTTTGAAGAGAGCTATTCATATTTTGAAAAGGCTCTTGCCGAAGAAAGAGATCCGCTTGTTCCTCTTCCTGAGTACATTAACTGTTGCTGTACTTTGGCTAATAGAAAAGATGAAAGTTATATAAATACAGCGTATGAGATGTATTTAAAATATAAAAGTGAACTTGATAAGAAGATCGGAATTACAGGTAATGTTGCTGTGCTATTTCTCCTTACAAAAATGAAGCGATACAGCGAAGCAATTCCGGTGGTTGAGAGAATCCTGAGCGACTCGCGAATTTCCAAGGAAAATCGCCTTAACTATTGTCTCCAGAAAGCAAAACTTCATTATGGATGGGCTAATGAATTGAAGGAGTCCGGAGAAGCCTCTGAAGAGGAAATCTCAAATTTGATTATGGATTCCCTGACATCATACCGTGATTGGGAACAGCGATTTCAGTCTGACTCAATGTTGAAAAACAGTACGTCATTTAAGAATATCTATTACAATACCGTTCTGC
>DNGF01000092.1:9301-9434 GCA_003486665.1 Oscillospiraceae bacterium | reverse complement strand
GCAGAAGCAGGCGACGTTGTTCTCATCATCGGCGACGTTAAGAATTCAATCGTTTTCAACGCTCTCGGCGCACTCCGTCAGGAGGTTGCAAAGAGACTTGACATAATTCCCGAAGGTCAGTACAATCTCCTTT
>DNGF01000092.1:8533-9260 GCA_003486665.1 Oscillospiraceae bacterium | reverse complement strand
AACCGAGTTCCCGTTCTTCGATTGGGACGAGGACAGCAAAACTTGGGTTGCGATGCACCACCCGTTTACCGCTCCGATGGACGAATGCCTTGAATACCTTGAAACAGATAAGGCTAAGGTAAGGGCAAAGGCGTATGACCTTGTTCTCAACGGAATTGAGCTTTCATCGGGTTCCATCAGAATTACAAATCCTGAGCTTCAGAGCAGAATCTTCACCCTCCTCAATCTTACTCAGGAGGAAGCGTACGCAAAGTTCGGCTATCTTCTTGACGCATTCAGATACGGCGCACCGCCGCACGGCGGAATGGGTATCGGTCTTGACCGTCTTGTAATGCAGATGCTCGGCTGTGACAGTCTGAGAGATGTTGTTGCATATCCGAAAGTTCAGAACGCAAGCGAGCCGATGACAGGCTGCCCTGCTGAGGTTGATGACCTTCAGCTCGATGAGCTTGGAATTAAGCTTAAAACCGAATAAATTCCACATAAAATTAACCGCTTTCCATTACGGAGAGCGGTTTTTTTTACAGCTATTCACTTGAACAATTTTTCAATCGGTATTTCAAGGATTTCACAGATTTTCTGCAGATTGCCCGCGTGCGGCAAAGAAGTACCGTTTTCATAGTGTGCTACTGCTGAACGTTCAACGCCGATCAGCTTGGCAACCTCCTCCTGAGTGAGTTTAAGCTCTTTTCGTGCGGCTCGAAAATTTTCGGCAAAGCTCATTTCA
>DNGF01000092.1:4789-8522 GCA_003486665.1 Oscillospiraceae bacterium | reverse complement strand
ACAAACAACTCCCTATAAAATAAAAATGCACGGCATAAAGCCGTGCAGAAAAACGCACCGCTCTAAGCCGCCAAGCAAGTGATTTATGCAAAGAAAATATGCACAAACTGAGTATGCGTTTTTACCGAAGTCAAAACGCACATTTTCTACACATAAATATTCACTTACTTGGCGCAGCTATTATAGCATAACAGAAGAAGTTTTTCAACCGCATATTAAATAAAGGTGAGCAATAATTTCACATTATTGCTCACCTTTGTTTATATAACGAGGTTTTCGACCTCTTTGAAGCTCTCAACAACATAATCCGCCTTATATTCGTCAAATTCCTCACGGCTGCCGTAGCCGAAAAGTACGGCGGCGCAGGCTATTGCTGCCTTATGCGCTCCGACGATATCATATTTCCTGTCGCCGACCATGAGAACCTTGCTTTTATCCGTAACGCCCGTTCGCCTGATTGCTTCCTCGACGATCGTTGCCTTGTCGGAGTCCGTATAATTCTTATCTGCGCCCACAATGCAGTCAAAATACTTGTCAATACCGCTGACCTTGATTATATTCGTCAAAGCCTCCTGCGGTTTGGAGCTTGCTACAGCGGTTTTCACTCCGTTTTCATTCAGCTTTTGCAGCAGCTCGGTAATGCCGTCATAAAGCTTATATTTATACAGCCCGACCTCGGCGTATTTTTCGCGATAGCTCTGCATAAGCGATTGAACCTCATCATCGCTGAGCTGAGGATAGAGGGTGTGATAGCTGACTATCATCGGAGGACCGATAAACTTGCGTATCTCCTCATCACTCGGCTGTTCAAGACCGTGAACCTTAATAGCATGACGGACACAGAGAAAAACTCCCTCGCCCGTATCGGCAACCGTACCGTCAAAATCAAAAAGAACCGCGTCAAAATTCGACATAAAAATACCTCCGTTTACACCCGATAATTCTATCACAAATAATAATGATTTACAACACAAAATTTCTGTGATATAATATTACCAGTTTTTATTTGGAGTGATTATAAATGGAAAATACAGAGAAAAGAGATCGCGTACTGAGCATGATCCAGCCGACATCGGTTCCGACGCTCGGCAATTACCTCGGCGCGCTTAAAAATTGGAAGCAGATGAGTGCCGACAACGATTGCCTTTTTGCCGTTGCGGATCTTCACGCGATTACCGTCCGACAAGAGCCTGCAAAGCTCAGGAAGCAGTCGCTTGAGATGTACGCTCTGATGATTGCGCTCGGACTTGATCCCGAAAAAAATATTGTTTTTGTTCAGTCACACGTTCCTCAGCACAGCCAGCTCGGTTGGATCCTCAACTGCTATACCCAGTTCGGAGAGGCGGCAAGAATGACGCAGTTTAAAGATAAATCCGCAAAGCACGCAGACAATGTAAATGTCGGACTCTTTGCATATCCTACACTCATGGCAGCCGACATTCTTCTCTATCAGGCAGACTATGTTCCTGTCGGAGTTGACCAGAAGCAGCACCTTGAGATCACTCGTGATATTGCCGAGCGTTTTAACGGTGCATATTCGCCGACATTTACCATTCCGAAGCCGTATATCGGAAAAACGGGCGCAAAGGTTATGTCCCTCCAGGATCCGACCAAGAAGATGTCAAAGTCGGACACCAATCCCAAGGCATCTGTTTATGTTCTTGACACTCCCGATGATATCATGAAGAAGTTCAAGTCGGCTGTCACGGATTCAGAAGCAAGAGTTCACTATGCAGAGGGCAAGGACGGAATAAACAACCTCATGGGCATCTATTCCTGCTGCACGGGCAAGGACTTTGAAACTATTGAAGCCGAGTTCGACGGAAAGGGCTACGGAGATTTCAAGGCAGCGGTCGCAGAGAGCGTTATTGCGGACGTAAAGCCCGTTCAGGAAAAGTTCAGCGAGATAATGAAGGACAAGGCATATATTGAAAAGTGCGCTAAAGAGGGCGCAGAAAAGGCATCGTACATTGCCAACAAGACATTGACCAAGGTTATGAAAAAGGTAGGCTTCTGGCAGGTTAAATAAAACAGAATACAAAAACGAAGACCTCTTTCCGAAGCATCGGAAAAAGGTCTTTTGTATATTCTTTTGGATGTCATCAGAGGATATAGATCGTTACTCCGCGTCTGCCGAATGCGCTCGCCTGACCCTCGGAATCAAAGTAAAGGTCGCAGACTGTTGAGCTGCTGCCTGACCAGTAGATAAATCCGCCTGTATCCTCAGCCGAAGCGTAGCCGTAAACATACGAGCCGTCGTTTGAAACGATCCACATCTTTGTTCCGTAAGGGATCTGATTCGGATTTACCGCGATATAACCGGGTCTTACATACTTGCCCGTTGCTGTAACTCCGCCGCCCGAATAGGCAGAAGCCGTGCCGGTGATAACTCTCTTATATGATGTCGGTACACCGTTCTTGCCGATCTGAAGACTTGACGGTGCGCTGAGCGTCGAAACAGTGTAAATACCGTTTGCACTTACCGTCGGGCGCTTCTTTGTGCCGACCTCAAGAATACGCTCTGTTGCAGCCTTTGTGACAACTGACTTGATCTTAACAGACTCCTTGAGCTTTCCGTCAACATATTTGTCCTTATAGGTAACATTCTGTCTGCCGTTTACACCCTTGCGTATCGTCTTGGTCTGATCGGTATAAAGGCTTGCGTTGCTCTTCTTCTGCGTTGTAAACGGAAGAACCTCGTCAACCGTTCTTTCGGGGTAGTCCATTCGGCGCATTGCGTGGTTGACAGCGTTTGCCAGATCCTGCAAAGTATCGAGAAGTGTGCCGTCAAGATCAAAAATATATGTGTTGTATTTCATAATCATCACCGATTTGATATTATAGCACAAGTGTCGAAAAATGCAATATACAGAAAGAAAAAGACCGTTTCAAATTATGGAAATGAAACGGTCTTTCTTTAGATTATTTTTGAACGTGGTCGTAAATGGTTTTCGCAATTGTTTCGGCTGTTTCGTCAAGCTTTTCATCAAAGGCTTTGTTGTCGTTCTCGTTGGTAATGAAGCCAACCTCAAGAAGAAGCGACGGCATTTTTGTGTCGGAATTGATGTAATAATCGCCGAAAGAATTGTCGCGGAAGCCTTTCTTTATTCCTCTGTTCTGCTGATCTGTCAGCTTGCAGATATTTGCAACAAGATCCTCGGCAAGAGTGTATTCATCACCCTTGGGATTCCTCGAAACCCATGCTTCGATTCCGTTTGCCTTTTTATCCTCGGCAGAATTCCTGTGGACGCTGACGAAGAGGGTGCAGTGCTTCTTGTTCGCCGACTTGCAGCGGTCGGCAAGCGTAACATCGGAATCATCTTCACGGGTCAGATGAACCTTTATTCCCATTGCTTCAAGCTTTTCTTTGATTTTCAGCGTCAGCCTCAGGTCATCGTCCTTTTCGTAACGGTCACCGTTTGCCGCGCCGACATCGTCCGCCCCGTGACCTGCGTCAAGACAAACGTATGGGTCGCCGGAATAGATGTACTTCGGTCGAAAGACGTCGAAACGAATACAGACTCCGAGGATCACCGCCGCCAGAAGCACGGCGGCAATGATAATATTTTTTTGTTTCTTCTTAATTTTGAACTTCATTTTATCACCTTGATAATGATTGGTTAACCTTTTTGGCGGTTGAGGTTTGCTTTGTGAATTGGCATGATAAAACCTTACTCCCTCAGTCGCTGGCGCGCCGGCGTCTCGCTGCGGCTCGGTCACGTCGCGGCTCTGA
>DNGF01000092.1:0-4750 GCA_003486665.1 Oscillospiraceae bacterium | reverse complement strand
CGCTACCCCGGAGGAGGAGCCTTTGCTTGATTGTTTCTGTTCCGAGATACTTACTTCATCAGCTTCTCATAAACCTCGCCGGTGATGCAATAGGTTGCGATTGAACCATCGTTGAAGGTCACTTCGACAACACGGTAATCGTTGCCGCAGTAGCCGTAAAGGAATGAGTTGTCAAGCACTTTCTGAATGGTTGACTTGCTTGTGATCTCGTTGTTGACGAATCTCTTGAAATCGTGCGGATCATCCTTATAGTGATATATCTCGGCATCCTTTTCACATTTCTTAACATGATCGACACTGCTGTATGCACCGGTGAACAGCGGCAGCATATCCGCATTCTTTGCGCCGACGGATTCGGCTTTTGTTGCAAGCTTTATACTCTTGACATCGCTTGCCGTGATTTTTGAATCGAGATACTTTATGTATCCTTTGTCGGTGAGGTATTTGACGGTGTTTGTCATTGACTTTGTGATTACCAGTGATCTCGGAGATTGACCCATGGAGATTATAGTCAGGTCGGATGTTTTTTGCAATAATTCCGCCTGTGAAATCAGATATTTTGAATAGTCAACAGGCTTGTCGGTTGTCGCATCAATTATAGTGCCGTCATCATCCAAGTAGTAGTCCTCCGGTAAGCCTATGATGTCGCTGGCGTTTAAAGACATTCCGAAGCTGATAACTCCCAGTTCGTCTTCGGGCTTGTGGAAGAATATATCGCTTGCCGTCTGATTTTCAAGGTCGGCAACAATTGCTTTCTTTAAGTCCTCGTCAATAAGTCCGCAGCGGTGGCTTTCTTTGAGATACTTTGAGTAAAGATAAAATTGCTTGTAAGGGTTAAGCTCGGCGGGGATCTTGTTCAGATATTCTCCTATGCCTGCCCAGCCTTGCTCAGTGTATTCGAAGAAACTTTCAATGCCGCTTTTGACAACCTCTATATCGCTCAGTCCGAGAATTCTCTTTGCATTTTCCTCGGTCGTTTCGGTGTAGTAGCGTTTGATGGTTTTTCCGTTTTTGAGTGTGTAGATTATCTGGAAGCTTATGCCGCAGGAATCGGAAGCGGTATTTTTGATATGGCCCTTTTGAACAAAGCTTCTGTGAATCTCAAGAAGTCTGTTGATCTGAGCCTCATCCTCAACAATGAAAGGAGAGCTGAATGTTTTTTGAGTCCCTGAGCCTTCCATGATTATTTCATAACGCCTTAAATCGGTATAGGCATTATCCTTTGATTTCATTGTCAGATAGCCGTACGGAGCATTATTGACTAAAATACCGTTGCCAAAGTCATAGCGGTACGGGTTTGTAACAGCAGGGGAGAATTCGATCGACTCTACCTCATCCGCATCGGGAATTCTTGAAGCATAGCCCAAAAGACCGGTTGAGAAAACTATTGTGACTATTGCAATCACGGCTGCATATGCAGGAATTTTTTTGAGCATTGATTTAGCTGCTTTCTTGCGCTTGTGACCGAATATCATTTTGAAGCCAAAGTACGGCACAATGAACAATGCTAACGAGAGAAGGAACGAAAGTATACTGCCGTTGTTGTGACCGAACAGATCTCTTTCCGCAAAAAACATTCCCAATGTCACAGCATACAGACCTGTAAGTACGGCACAGACCTCATTAAGACCCTTGGCTCTGCCGAATGAACCGCTGATTTCGTTTTTTCGCTTTGAAAAAGCAAGATAAGCGACTGCGAAAATTACGGCGGCGTATACAAAGCTCATTATTGCTCCCGAATAGTCGAAGAGCGTGAGATCATAGAGTGTTGAACCGCTCTTGTCAAGCATAAAATATCTCTGATAAGCGGTTACATATGCCGGATAAACAATATTTTCCTCCGTCAGCTCGTAGGGGATATTGCGTATAAATTTTAACAGATAAAAATACGGGTTAAAGAAGTTCCAGCTGCCCTCATATATGCTTATTCCGCCGACAGTGTAGAGTCCTCTCATCGTGCCGAAAAGCGTGCCTGCCGCAAGGGGGAACAGAGCTATTATAGCAGTGAATATTGTTCCCTCTATAATGTTGCCGGTGAAAGCGGTGACGGATGAAACGATTGTAAATGTCAGCGCATATATGCCGATAAGACTGACGATCCAGTAGATTACTACTTTCATGAGCGGAACCGTCGGCGCGTAGCCGGTGCAGAATACCGACACAAGCTCAAAGAATGCCGCGATAATAACCGCAAAGCAGAAGGGGAGAAGTCCGCCGAGATACTTTGCAAGGAATATCTTTCTTCTGCTCATGCCGAGCGAGAAAATAACATTGCACTGTTTTTTACTCTGCGCGAATCGGAAAAGGATTGTTCCTGCGAGTACCGCGCCGAGCATAACCAGAAGCGAAACGAGTATGTCCGCCTCGCCAAGACCGACCCAGAAAAAGCCGAAATATCCGCTTTTAATAAATCTTGCGCCGTTGAGAATTTTATCATGATTCAGAAGTATGTAATTGTTAATTGTATCAAAAAACAGAAATGCAAATGTAATTATAGGTATAAAGCAGATCTTTTTGCAGGAGTTCCAAAACAGCGCCGAAAAAGGACCTGCCGTCGTTTTTTTGTTTTTCATAGCGTTTCCCCCTTTATTTTATGTTCAGTTTGTTGTAAACGTCTGCTTTGATTGCATAGGTTGCGATCGAGCCGTCGTTGTATGTTACCTCAACAACGCGGTCATCATTGCCGTTGTAGCCGTAGAGCATGGCGTTGTCAAGCACCGTCTGAATGATCTTTTTGTCCGTTATCGAGCCGCCGACGTGCTGAGCGAAAAGGTGATCCTGTGTTTCGCGGAAATCCTTCTTTTCTTTTACATATTCGGCGGTCGCATAGCCCGATGCAAAGAGCGGAAGCATATCCTTGTTTTTCATACCGGCAGATTCGGCTCTTGTTGCAATTTTTATTTTTTGCACATCGTCAGCCGTAACGGTTGATTTGAAATACTGCATAAGGTTATTGTCATTAAGGTATTTGACGGTGTTCGTCATGTATTTTGTTACAATAATACATTTACCCAATGCGGTCAAAAGATTGCTTTCTTTCGCCGCAGAAAACTGTTCCAGCTGTTCGCTGACGTTTCCTGTGACGTCATATGTTTCGCTGTTGTAGACTATTCCGCTTCCGTCAACTACCTCGTCCTCTCCGATCGGCAGGAATTTTGAAATGCTTTCATCGGTGAAAACGATGATTCCGAGCTCGTCCTCAGGTTTGTGGAAGAATATCTGCTGAGCTGTCAGCTGTTTTATGTCTGTATGGACTGCATTCATAAATCCGCGGGGAAGCTTTTCGAGATATTTACGCGTTTTGAAGTCCTTTGAGTAAAGGCAAAAGCTGTTGTCGAATATAGAAACATCGTATTCGCTCATAATGTCCGGATCATAATAGAAATAATTTTCAGTGTTTTTCTTGATTTCGGAAAGGTCGGAAAGTCCGAGAAGCTTAACTGCGCTTTCAAGGCTCGCCGTGCTGTAATAACGTCTTACTCTTCTGCCGTCGCGCAGGGTGTAGTCAACCATGAAGCCGTAACCGCAGACGTTATCGGCATTTGCTCTAAGCTTGCCGTCTTTTGCAAGTGATTTGTGAGCTTCAATAACCTTTTTGATCTCTTTATTATCGTAAACAGTGAAATCCGGATAATAGGCAGAGTAGTCGGTGCTTCCGACAGCGAACAGACCGAATGTATTGGAATAATAAGGGATATTGTTGCCGATCATCGGGGTATAACCGAAATCGCCGTCGTGCTGTATGTCGCTGTCAATATCCGCATACGGACTTATAAGCTCCAAGGAAATGGTGAGGTCTTTAACATCCTTCGCATCGGGAACGTATGATGAGTAGCCGAAAAGACCTGTTGAAAAGATGCCTGTGACCACAGCGAAGGCAATTGTATAGGCGGCAATTCGTTTAAGCGACTTCACCATGACCTTCTTCCTCTTGTAGCCGAAGATGAACTTGAAAATAAGATAGCCTATCGCAAAGGTGACCATGAATGCGAAGAAAACCGTAACGTCGCTGACTCTGCTGTCTTTCGTTGCGTAAAGGGAAAGCAGCGAAAGATAAAGCGCAGCCATTGCTCCGCAGACCTCGTTAAGTCCTTTTGCTCTGCCGAAAAAGCCGCTGATTTCATTCCTGCGTTTCGGAAAGGCGAGAAGTGCTATTACCAGAATAACAGTCGAGTAAATAAGAGCCATCAGTGTTCCCGACCAGTCATAAACTGTGATCTTTTCGGCACCCGTGTAGAGGCGGTAGAGATAATCTCCGCTTCCGTAGCCGTAGTCGATCGGCGAAACATAATCAATATAATCGGAAGACGCGGTAAACGGGTTGAAAAAGTTCCAATCGCCCTCATATATTGCAATTCCGCCATGAGTAAAGATTCCGCGCATCAGTCCGAAAAATATGCCGAACATAGTCGGAAAAGCGCCGATTATTAGAGAAAAAACGCCTGCTTCAACAATGTTGCCGGAGAACGCCAATGCCGTTGCCGTTATTGAAAAGGCGAGGGAGTATACGGCGATCATGGATGTTACCGACAGCAGCGCCAAATGAATTGTAGGCAAGCCGACAGGGTAGCCGCAGATAAGGTTTGAAATAATTTCAAGCAGTGCCGAAACGGTTATCGCAGCCGCAAAGGGAATAATTCCGCCGAGATATTTTGCAAGGAAAATATCTTTTCTGTTCAATCCGAGCGAAAAAAGCACGTTGCATTTCTTCTTGCTCACGGCAAAGGAGAAAAGAACCAATGCGGCGAGT
>DNGF01000196.1:2918-3164 GCA_003486665.1 Oscillospiraceae bacterium | reverse complement strand
TCACGGAAAAAGATCCGTCAAATTTAGGCGCGGGCTACCATTTCGCCGTACTTATCCTTCTCCTCTTTGATAAACTTTTTAATTTCATCAACGGTTGGCATGAAGAGCGAGCATCCGTGAGCGGCTACAAGCATTGAAGCCGATGCACTGCCAAGCTCAAGGCAATCCATGATGTCAAGACCTTCGAGAAGTCCGTAAATAAATGCCGAGCCGTAGCCGTCACCGCCGCCGAAGGACTTGAATGCC
>DNGF01000196.1:0-2891 GCA_003486665.1 Oscillospiraceae bacterium | reverse complement strand
TGCCTTAACGGGGAACGGCTTGATCGAATACTCGCCGTCGGCTGTGTGAGCCGTTGAGCCTTCCTTGCCGTGCTTGATGATGACAATTTTGTTGCCCATCTTCATCCAATGCTCGGCGGTTTCTCTGTCGGTTCTGCCGGGAGCGGAAATAGCCTCTGTAAGGTCAAATTCCTCACGGGAACCCATTACCATGTCGCTGTTTGAAGCAACGATCGAATAATATATTGCGATCTCGTCCGCATTTTTCCAGTTATACGGGCGGTAGTCAATATCAAAAATAATCTTTGTGCCGACCTTCTTTGCAAGGTACATAGCCTTAAGGCAAGCCTCTCTTGACGGACTCTGTGAGAGAGCCGTACCGCTGATAAGAATAGCTTTTGCGCTCTTTATGTAGTCCTCGTCAACATCATCCGGATGAAGCATGAGGTCTGCGATTCCGTCACGGTACATGAGGATACTGCTCTCATGCTCGGACTTTATCTCGGTAAAGGTAAGGCCGAGCTTTTCGCCGCCCTTTGTGCGTGTAACGTGGGAAATGTCGATTCCCTCGCCTGCGAAGAAATCCTCAACATAGGTGCCGAACTGATCATCGGAAACCTTGCCGATGAAGCCTACCTTTTTACCCAAACGCGCAAGACCTACAGCGATATTTGCGGGAGAACCGCCGACATATTTCTTGTAGTTTTCGCACTTGTCAAGTGTGTTGTAATAGTCCGTCGGGTTGAAGTCGATTGCGACTCTGCCGATCGGAATGAGGTCAAGCTTTCTTGACTCGTCAAAATCAATGTATTTCATACTGAAACCTCCGATATATACAATAAATAATTAACCGATGTGAATTCCGCGTTCTTCTCTCTTTTCAGCAAGCTCGACAGTGATCTTCTCCATCTTTTCGCCGACAAGATCATAGGACTTCATCGGAATCGTGCTGAGAAGAAGGCTGATGCCCGGAACGATAGAAATGAGTGAGAACATTGCATATCTCATAGTCATTGAAAGGTCTGTTGCAGCAACAGCGGCTTCCTTTGCGAGCATCTGCTCAGGATCAAGACCGATTACAAGGTACATAACGATGATACCTGCCGTTGCAATAGCATTGCCGAGCTTATTGACAAAGCCCTGACAAGCCGAGCCGAGTCCCGTTTCTCTGTAGCCTGTTTCCCACTCCATGTAGTCAAGGCTGTCGGCAATCATCGCATAGGATACGACATTGAGAACGCCGAGAGGAACGGCTGAAATGATGAGGAACGGAATGCAGATAAAGAAGCTGAGCTTGCCCGCAACTACGAAGTAGCCGACCAATGAGGTCAAAAGGCTGGCAACGAAGCCCAAGCTACACGTTGTAACAACGATCTGCTTGTAATTGAACTTTTTGATAAGCGCGGGCATAAAGAGCATTGCGCCGAACATTCCGACTGCCGAGCATACGGAAAGAATAGTGCTGACTGTTCCGATACTCTTTGAAATAGCTTCGGATCTCTCAAGTCCGTTCATTGTGCTGAGATCTCCGCCGATATATACCGCGTAACGAGCAACGTGAACCGAAGCTGCCTGAAGCATATATCTGCCCGATGAAAGAACGCCCATGATGATAACGAGCATAAGCGGCTTACACTTGAATATTCTTGAAAGCTGAGAAGGCTCGCCCTTAACGGCTTTTTTATCGGGAATAACAACGCGCTCTTTAACATGGGGATAAGAGCTGACATAAAGAATAACGCCGATCACCGCGGCAAATACCGCGATCATTATGTACTTCATTTTATCATAGTTGATCGTATTTCCGACAACAACAGTGAATTTGTTGAAGAAAGCCTGAACCATGCTGTTGTCCGACGTCTGCATCTTTGCACAAAGGCCGGGAAGAACCAAGCCCGCAACAAGATAGAGAGCCATGGGAACAGCCGAACCTACACCGTTAAAGGTACGGGCAACGGAAATGAGGTTGCCGCGCTCGTTCGGATTCGGAGTCATAACATTCGGCAAGCTCCAGAACGGAACGTCCGCCGCAGTGTAGATCATGCCCCAGAGGACATAAACAACGCCGGCATAGATCATAAGACCTGTTTTGTCAAGGTCGGGATAATAGAACATAAGGAAAGTAAGCAATGCAATGGGAACCGACATGAACACAATGTAAGGCTTCATCTTGCCCCAGCGTGTTGTGTGGCGGTCAACGATCATACCCATAAGGGGGTCGTTGATAGCGTCCCAAACTCTTGCCAAAAGCATGAGCAGAAGAACAAAAATAAGCGGGAGCTTCATAACGTTGGTGTAAAAGTCCGAGATATACGAGGACATTACGCTGTAGATCATGCCCTGTCCAAGACCTGCCAGACAGAACATTCGAAACTCTTTGGATTCGACAAATTTTTCCTGCATCACATCGCTGTGGGCGGCTTTTGACGCAGATTTTTTTGAAGTGCTTGCCATATAAAAACTCCTTGATATCAATTTGACAGATAATTATAATTCTATCCTTGCTATTTTAACATATATTGCTGTTTCTTGCAACATAAAATATTGATTTTTAACAAAAAAATTGATATCTTTTAACAAGCAAAAACCTTCCCCTTTTTTCAAGAGGAAGGTGATGTGCGTATTCAATTAAAACACGAAGTTTGTGAAATCAACGGATGTCTTTGCGTCACCTGTTGCAGACTTAATTGTAAGAACATACTTAATATTCGTAAGAGCAACATCCCAATCATAAGAAACATGAAGAGAAACAAGGTTGCCTGTCTTGGAATTGATCGTTGCGGTAATCTTGATGTTCTTGTTGTTTTCAACAACGCTCTCAACAGAAGCGCCGTCGGCATTATTGATACCTGTGTAAATGTTGCCGGCATTCTTATAGTCAAAAGCCTTCTTGTCGCCTGCTCCTGAATAAA
>DNGF01000166.1 GCA_003486665.1 Oscillospiraceae bacterium | reverse complement strand
TTACTTGCATCATGATTACCATTTATAACGTATACTTCTTTGCCCGATCTTTTCTCAAAATCGCGAAGCTTCTGTGCAACTACAAGGTGATCCTCGGTACGCTGACGTCCCCTGTTTGCCAAATCGCCGGAAATAAGAACATACTCAACGTCATCGCTTTTCGCACACTGATTAAGAAATTCATCAATAATAAAGCTTGTTTCGTTTTCCATTTCGCATCGCCTTATAGCGTGCCAATAAAGCGGATCGTCATTCGTCTTTTCGAGTTCTTCCTCAAAAGCGCTGTAATGAAGATCCGAAGCAACAGCTAAGCTCAGATCAGCCTTGTCCTCAGCAGACACTGCAACTGAAAGCACCGAAAAAGCCATAATAGCCGAAAGAATGATTGATAATACCTTTTTCATAAAAACTCCTCAAATATAAATTTTTTTAATTAAAACGGGGCAATGAAATTTTCGTTCATTACCCCTTTCTTTCCTTAAGTATTAAAGATACCAGATCCAGCCGAAAAGAATATAAACAATGATCCACTGGAGAAGTGAATAATCAACCGTTACATTTCTTGTGGCTGTAACCTTGCCGTCCTTTGTGGACGCGGTAATTGTTGCCGTACCTCTGAGCTTTGCAGTGATAGTTCCGTCCTCGTCAACAGATACGATTTCCGGATTGGAAGAAGTCCAGATTATTTCGGCGGAATAAGCTGCCTCCTCAGGGAATACCGTTGCCTGAAGTCGATCCGTCTTTTTGCAGTAGATCTTAAAGTCCTCTTCGGGAACAATAACTATCTTCTCAACGGGAACAACGATCATCGGAAGCTCCTCTTCAACATACTCGCCGCAGGTTGTGCAGGTCATTCTCTTTATGCCTACCGAGCGGTATGTGGGTTCCTTGACAACTCTCCACTTGCCCCATGAATGACCGGGAGATTTAACAACAAGGCGGTCACCCGATAATTTGCAAACAGAGCATTGATACTGAATATATCCGTCCTCCGTGCAGGTCGCCTGCTTTACGTCCTTAACATATTTATGTCCGGCAGCCTTAAGAATTGTTTCCTTAACAACCGTCTGACAGTCAAGGCAGATCTCTCTGATATATCCGTTTTCGGTACAGGTTGCGGCAAGAGTATCTGTCTTTTTATGCTGATGTCCCGTTGCCTTGATTACCTCATTCTTAAGCACCTCTCGGCAAACGGAGCAGGTTTCCTTATGATATCCGTCCTTGGTACAGGTTGCCGGCTTCTCGTCAACCGTGATCTTATGTCCCGAAGCTTTGATAACCTCGTTCTTAAGTACCTTCTGACATACCGAGCAGGTTTCCTTATGATATCCGTCCTCGGTACAGGTTGCGGACTTCTCATCAATTACAATTTTATGTCCGGAAGCCTTGATAACCTCGTTCTTAAGCACTTTCTGACATACCGAACAGGTTTCCTTATAATATCCGTCTTCGGTACAGGTTGCAGTCTTCTCGTCAATTACGATCTTGTGGCCCTGTGCCTTTATAATATTTTCACTTATAACCTTGTTACAGTCATTACAGTAAACACGGTCATAACCGTCCTCGGTGCAGGTTGCGTCCTTATGCTGATTTTCTGTATTTTTATGTCCCGAAGCCTTAATAACGTCATTTTTCAGAACCTCTCGGCAAACGGAACAAATCTCTTTATAATATCCGTCCTCTGTGCAGGTCGCAGGCTTTTCGTCAACCGTGATCTTGTGTCCCGGAGCCTTGATTACCTCATCCTTAAGCACTTCTTTACAAACCGAGCAGATCTCCTTGTGATATCCGTCCTCTGTACAGGTCGCAGGCTTTTCGTCAACCGTAACGGTATGATTCGTCTTATCGGTTGTCTGAGTTTCGGCAACCTCGCCGCACTCCGAGCAGTATTTCACCTTCTGTCCGACATGGCTGCAATCGGCAGGAACGGTTTCCTGCCACTCGCCCGCGGCTTTATGAACATGAGTCTGCGGAATAGCGTTTATAACGGTAACATCAGCCTCAATATCGGTACCGTCCGAGGATGTATGGTAGCATGACTCGATCTTCATTGTGATATCGCTGAGCTTTATTCCCGCTGAAACACTCTTGCTGTATGTAATTTCGGCAATATCTATCGGACCGGAGATCTGGACGGTGTTTACAACAGAGAATCTTCCCGTTTCCTTATTTACCGAAAGTGTACCGTTCATGTTCTCGTTAAAGAAGTCCTTAAGCGAGTCCGATATCGCAATTTCGGAACAGGTCAAAGCGTCGCTCGCTTCAATCTGTGCGTCAAAGCAGAGCGCCTTTCCCTCGCTCAAAACAAGTTTTACGATAACGTTCTGCGTTGTTTCGCTGACTTTTTCAAGCACGAAAGTAACAGAATTTTCATTACCGCTCTCTCCGGTGATATCGCCTGCAAGAGCCCCCGCAATTACCGTCGGGAAAAGCATACACACGACAAGCATGACGGCGATTATCTTCAAAGATAACTTTTTCAATTTAATTTCCTCCGTTTCAAAACAATTTCATAGCTATATAATAGTATATTTTTCAGTCAAGGTCAATAGTGCATTTTGACGAAATGCGAAAAAAACGTGAATTATTTTTCCGAGAATACAAAAACTTCTATAAATAATTACAAAAAAGAGTTGTTGTATATCATGACAAAAAGAATTACAGCGGTATTTTTTCTGTTCTGTTTTGCATTCGGCTGTGTCTGTTTAAGGCTGTATATTATTGCCGAATCCGGGGCGGAGCTTGTTTCATCCGGTTCGCACTATTCCTCTTTCACACTGAATAATATCCGCGGAGATATTCTTGACTGCAACGGAGAAAAAATCACGGAAGCAGATTATGAAAATTATATTATCGCCAAGCCAACTTTGAAGTCGCTTGACATACTTCAGGATCTGCTCGACAGCCGCACATTCGCCTCTCTTAAGCAGCGCATGGAAAAAGGCTCACCCGTTATGACAGGTATCGGCAGAGCAGATATCGAATCATGTGAAGACTATGTTTGTACCCCGATAGATAAAAGATATGCGAATTCTCAGCCTGCCATACACCTTCTGGGCTATCTTGATGAAGAAAATCACGGTGTGACCGGACTGGAAATGGCTTTTGACGGTATACTTTACTCCGATAAGCAATCTGTCGCAAGAGTTCCCGTTGATGCTTACGGGCAGGCTCTCGCAGGCAGTGAGATAGAAATAATCCGACCGAATCCGAATACAGGCACAGTCAAATTGACAATTGATAACAACATTCAGTCCGCAGTTGAAACGGCACTTGACGAATGCGGCATCAGCCAGGGCTGTGCGGTTGTAGTTGATGTAAAGAGCGGCGCGATCAGAGCGACGGCGTCACGTCCGAGCTATGATCCTTACAGAGTGTCTGACTATCTTGATTCCGAAAGCTCTCCGCTCATCAACAGAACACTCGAAAGCTTTGCCGTAGGATCAATTTATAAGGTTGCCGTTGCCGCCTGTGCTTTGGAAAACGGAATATCGGATTTTCAATATACCTGTAACGGCTCATGCAATATCGGCGGTGTTAAATTCTTCTGCAGCAGCAACACCGCCCACGGCAAGGTTGATCTGCAAAAAGCTCTTGAGGTTTCATGCAATACCTATTTTATAAATCTCGGTCAGAAGCTCGGTTCAGAAAAAATATCCGAAACCGCTTCCCTGCTCGGTTTCGGCAGCGGAATAAAGCTCGCCGACGGACTGTATTCGGAAAACGGAATTCTTCCGACACCAAACGAGCTGAACAATCCTGCCGCTCTCGCAAACTTTTCATTCGGGCAGGGCAATTTCACCGCGACACCGTTACAAATCGCTCAGATGCTCTGCGCGGTTGCAAACGGCGGAAAATACTCTGAACCGTATGTGGTTGATTCAATAACGGATAAAAGCGGAACTCAAACAAAGCATAAGCCCAAATACCCGACCGTGGCATTGAGCAGGGAAACAAGCGAAACGCTTCTGAATATGCTCACCTCGGTTGTTGAAAACGGCAATGCCTCCCCCGCCCGTCCGAGCCGTTTTTCCGCCGCAGGCAAAACAGCGACCGCGCAAACCGGAATTTTTGATAAAAACGGGATTGAGGTATGCAATACCTGGTTCGGCGGATGCTTTCCTGCCGATGATCCGAAATATGTCGTTGTTATCATGAAGCAGGGCGGCTCGTCAGGCTCCTACGACTGCGCTCCCGTATTCAAAAAAATAGCCGATTCAATAATTTTTTAAAAAATAGATAAGAAAAAAGAAAAAAACTCTTGAAATGGCTGTTTCTATGTGATATAATCTTACGGCAAAACGCATGTAAGGTGTTTTATTCGGAGTGCATTTTAAACGAAATGTTCGAATATTAAGCCTTACAGAGGCAAAACTAAGGAGGATTTTTTATGCCAGTAGTATCAATGAAACAGTTGCTTGAAGCCGGTGTTCACTTTGGACATCAGACAAGAAGATGGAATCCGAAAATGGCTCAGTACATTTTCACCGAGCGTAACGGAATTTACATCATCGACCTTCAGAAGACAGTCAAGAAGCTTGAGGAAGCTTACCTCTTCGTTCGTGACGCCGCATCAGACGGAAGCGATGTTCTTTTCGTCGGCACAAAGAAGCAGGCTCAGGATTCCGTTAAGGAAGAAGCTATTCGCTGCGGTATGCCCTATGTAAACGCACGTTGGCTCGGCGGTATGCTTACAAACTTCAACACAATTAAGAAGAGAATCAAAAGACTTGAGCAGCTCAAGAAGATGGAGGCTGACGGAACATTCGATCTTCTCCCGAAGAAGGAAGTTATTAAGCTTAAGCTCGAAATCGAGAAGCTTGAGAAGTTCATGGGCGGTATCGTTAACATGAAGAAGCAGCCGGCTGCTATGTTCATCGTTGACCCGCGCAAGGAGAGAATTGCAGTTCAGGAAGCTCACAAGCTCGGTATTCCCATCGTTGCAATCGTAGACACAAACTGCGATCCCGATGAGATCGACTACGTTATCCCCGGAAACGATGACGCTATCCGTGCCGTTCGCCTTATCGCAGGCGCTATGGCTGACGCTGTTATCGAGGGCCGTCAGGGCGAGCAGGAAGCTCCGGCAGAGGAAGCTGCCGAGGAAGCAGCTGCTGAATAATCAGAAACTTTTTTACGGCGGAATTCTATATTCCGCCGAAATTTTAAATCAGGAGGAATTATCATGAATTTTACAGCTAAAGACGTTCAGGCTCTCCGTGAGAAGACCGGAGCAGGCATGATGGACTGTAAGAAGGCTCTTACAGAAACAGACGGCGACATGGACAAGGCAGTAGACGTTCTTCGTGAGAAGGGTCTTGCTTCGGCAGCCAAGAAAGCCGGCCGTATTGCAGCCGAGGGCGTTGTTGTAGCATATTATGACGAGGCAGCTAAGGTTGCTTCAATGGTAGAGATCAACTGCGAAACAGACTTCGTTGCAAAGAACGAGAAGTTTGTTGATCTTGCAAATAAGATCGCAGTTACAGTTGCCGAGAAGAATCCGGCAGATGTCGATGATCTTCTTAAGATGACTCTTTCAAACAGCGATGAGGTTGTTGCAGACGCTGTTCAGGAGCTTTTCCTTACGATCCGTGAGAACATGAAGGTTCGCCGTTTCGTAAGAGTTGAGGGCGATGTTGCTTCCTACATCCACGGTGCAGGCGCAGTCGGCGTTCTTGTAAGCTTCGATACAGATGTTGCCGATAAGGCAGAGTTCAAGGATATGGGCAAGAATGTTGCAATGCAGATCGCAGCTATGAATCCCGAATATCTCAGCAAGAGCTGCATCTCCGATGATGAGCTTGCTAAGATGAAGTCGATCACAATCGACAGCTCGCTCAACAAGCCGGATTCCCTTCCGAAGCCGATTCTCAACAATCTCTTTGCTAAGGCTGTTAACGACAAGCTCTTCAGCGACGAGGATCTCGCAGCTTATGAGGAGCAGAAGAACAACAAGTTCCTCTTCAACTTCCTTTCCGACAAGGCAGTTGCTACTCTCGTTGAGCTTGCTATGGCAAGCAAGGAAGAGATCGTTGCAAACAAGATCTTTGCCGGCGCTGTCGAGGGCCGTATGAAGAAGCAGCTTAAAGAGATCTGCCTTCTTGAGCAGACATTCGTTCGTTCCGATCTCTTTGACGGTGATGTTGCAGGTTATATTGCAGACGTTGCCAAGAAGCTTGGCGGTTCAATCAGCGCAACAGGCTTTGTTCGCTTTGAAAAGGGCGAAGGAATCGAAAAGAGAAATGACGATTTCGCAGCTGAAGTTGCAAGCATGATGTAATCAAACATAAAAATTTATCCCCTGCTTCGGCAGGGGATCAGACTGCTGACAAACCCTC
>DNGF01000081.1 GCA_003486665.1 Oscillospiraceae bacterium | reverse complement strand
AACGGTCTTGAAAACCGTCGTATGGCAACATACCGTGGGTTCGAATCCCACTCTCTCCGCCATACTGCAGAGCTTCCGTTTTACGGAGGTTCTGCAACAACAAAATATAACCTGTTTTGTTACCAATGGAGAAGTACTCAAGTTGGTGACGAGGCGCCCCTGCTAAGGGCGTAGGTCGGGTAACCGGCGCGGGAGTTCGAGTCTCCCCTTCTCCGCCAATCAAAAAGCACGCTTCGGCGTGCTTTTTGGTTTATATTCGTTTTCAACGCTTAACGTGCCGCCAAAACCGTTAAGGCACACATGAAATAAAATCCACCGATAGATAAAAAGCAAAGGCTCTTGCCGGTCATGGGAAATACTCCATTGACTGTGGCAAAGAGCCTTTTATCATTTTATAAGCCTATAAAGTAGAGAATATCTTCGTAGGATAACACACGGTTGTGTGCAAGTCGGTTTCTTTTTTGTTTTATTTCTTCAATTGCCTTTTTGTCTTCAAAGCTGATTTTGATAACGCTTGCTTTAAACAGCAAATCACGAAGCTCCATTTCGAACGGCTCTTTTCTGTTCTCCCCATAATCATTCCGCCAAGGAAGAACAGACAGGATATTATTATAATACTTGCCTATAAATTCTCTTCTTTTTTGTTCAATAATCGGGAAGAGAATCTTGATCTGAGCCAACTGAACCGAATCTTGAATGTGCTTGTCGGGAATCCTTCTAAGTTCCGGATATTCGTTTTTGAGCCGTGTCACGGCATTTTGGGGATCATATATCAAATCTGTTGCCTTTGAAATTAAACCGCAGCGTTCAACATCCCCGTTGCCGATTTGTGCAATAAGCTCCGCGGCATATTGATTGAGTAAATAATTTTCATACTCCGGCGCAGTATTGACCAGATTATATGTATAAATATCAACCTCTCGAAGGTTAAATTTCACCGTTGAGATTTTACGAGAGCTTCTATTAAGCCTTTTTCCGGAATATTCAAGGATAAAAACCGCTCGTTCCGATTCGGAGTTTTTTGATTTCTCAACACAATCCAAATATTTGTCAACAAAGTTAAACCATTGAAGAAACGTCTTTTCCGATTCAATATCGCGCACAAAAATATACCGCTGATTTATGATTATATTGTCTGTTTCCGCGAGGAAATTCACATGAGTATACTCAGGCGGACTCGGCCAATACGCCGACTGAACCTCCGGCGAACAATAATTGTTAAAAATATATTCGCCGGGGTTATTAATTTTTGCTCCGCTGATTATCTCAAAGCTCTTTGAGGAACTGACATTCGCGCCCCTAAGCTTTTTAAACAGATGATCTGTCCATGGCAGTTTATCTTCGCAATGCCACACCATACTTTCGTTTTTTTCAAGGTGTGCAACAGTGTTTTCAATAAACGTTGTTCCGCAGTTTGTCAGCTCCCACCAACTTCTTTTTATATCCATTCAGCAATCACTACTCCATTAAACCGATAAGTGTATCTATAAGTTCATCCTTTGAGCCAAGAAGATCTCTGAAGGAGCTGGTTCTGAAAGCAAAGAGTCGCCTTTCATCAATTTTTTTGAGGATGTTAAGGTCACAAAGTTCCTCCAATAATTCTTCACCGGATCTTTCATAAGTAAGTATCTCCAGCGGAAGATCTACGCCGATCTCCTCTGCTTTTCGAGTTATATCGAAAATACCGTATCCCTCCACGGTGTCATCATCATCAAACAGCATCGCCAAAAGCAGCGCGAGGATATAGTAATAGTTTCCGTTGCCAAGACTCAGAGTAATTTCAAATTTTGATTTAATCTGTTCTCTAAAGCCCTTATCGGCGAGAATTTTACTTATCTGTCGTGCACTGATCTTGTATCCGGGAGATTCATTTTCTTTAAATCCACCGTAATTGACCTTAAGAGATTCAATGAGCTTGTTACAGAAAAGCTGCAGCAAACCGGGATAGAAATTTGTCGCCGAACAAATCTTCATATATTCCTTATCCTCGTCCTCAGCATCAAGCGAAAAGCCCAAATATCCCATAGGATTCTTCAGCAAAGATTTTGCCACTGCCTCGTTAAACGGAGCAATATTTATGCTGGATAAATGTGCAATAACAGAATTGTTGCCGAGGGCAACTTTTCTCTTAAACTTAACAACATCATGAAGACCCGCAACAACAAATTTGAATTTATTGTTAGAAGACTGTTGAAGATTCTTAAGTGCAACAAAAGGAGCATAAGCGTAGTTTTGGCAGTCATCGATAAAACTGTCCGCCTCATCAAGCATTAACAGTATATAAGAAAATGATTTTTCTATTATGCTTTTACGCAAATATGAGGTCAATTGATCCCAATCATCGACAATCTGATCTGAATTGAGAATGCCCTCGCTTCTCAGGAAATCAGATACTTTTAATGCTGCCTTTTTACAATCGCACTTGTCAATCTCAATTGTGAAGGCATAACGTCCGTTTTCGGGGTCATGTGTTTCTTTTTCCGCCTTTTTAAGGATAGCGGTTTTACCGAGCTGTCTGCCGCCATAGATTATGTTAACTCCCTGAGGGGATTCAACGGAAAGAACTTCATCTATTCTTCCAAAGAAAAGTTCGGGAGCGGTAGGAGTCGCCGAACCTATAAGATAAGGCTGATAGAACGTAAACGGCATGGATATCGCAATCAAAGCTCTGTTATTTGCACTCGGAACGCCGCCTACATAATGATTGGCAAGATGAAGAATACTTACCCTGTCCACGAACATATATGTATTGGCAAGAGGTGCCGGCTTCATCAAACGTGCCAGCCTTCTTCTTTCCGCTGCAGATAACGCAAAATCAATAAGAAGAATTTTGTTGCCGACAGTTGAGTCAAGTTTTTTGCAAATATCAAGAAGTTTGGAACTATCCGTTGTGCCGAACAAACAAACGACATAAAATCCGTCCTGCAAAACAGCCTGAGTACCAAACGCAGCAATCGGGTGGGCAAATCCTCTCTGTGAAAAGATCTTGTTACTTACTTCAACATGGAAACTCAAATGACCTTTAAAGCTATCATCCTTCTCGACCTTATTATCCTCCCAACCCAAAAGGTTGAGCAACTCGCTGATATGGTCAGACGACCATGTGTCACTTCGGGGCCAGTTGTTAAGCAACTTCTCACCGCCGCGGCGATCCTTCGCCGCACCCCTTGACGAAATAATGGTTGACAACGACACGCCGCGATGGTTCGCTATCGCATTGTAGTTTTGATCAAACTCGTTCCAAAATTCTTCTAAATAATTAGACGAGGTTTCCTTAACCGAGTCGTCATTATAGAAAATTTCATCACCCAGTCCTTGTTCCAGTTTAAAAAGCCATTCTTCAACGACTATAAATTCCTGAGATTGAATATAACTGGAGACTTTTTGAAACGCTCCCTCATCAATATCTATTTTTTGAGAAAGCTTATCCAACGCCGTTGTCAGTTCAACCCCACGTTTTAAGGCATTGTCATAGATCATTTTTTGCACCAATTCGACAAAGCGGAAAAACACACCGTAATTGCGTGAATAAAGGCAGTATTTGTATAAGCTTTGAGCGGTTTCGTTGACTGTTTGGAGGAAGAGGGTGTCATTTGAATATCTAATCTGTCCTCTGCTAGATGCCTCAGCTATGTCAATATCAAAAGCGTCATAGCGTTCGCGCAGCTGCTTTTTCGCCTGATTGTCATACGCATCGGCATCCTCCGGAATTTTCCATTCCGAGTCACGTTTTAAATACTTAAGGTACTCTGCGATTTTTTCTGCCGTACCAAAGTCATGCAGTTCGGGATCTCTTGTGTATATGCTTTTGGCATATTCAACCGGATCGACATTTTCGGATTCGGCGTGATCTCTGATGCGTGCGAATATATTGAATGTCGGCAAATCACAGAATGTGAATGTGAGATCAGGCAAATTATCATCGTCAAGGAGGATATGATCTGTGCTGAGGAAGTCTGAGAAATAGAACTTTTTGTGTTCGTCAGGCTGCCATGTACCCTGAACTTTTTCTGCCAACTCCTCAAGAGTTTTTATGATGACAATTACACCTGCCTTTTTCTGAACGTCATCGGTGTCAAGCTGATTTTCAAGCTTCTCTTTCGCTATACTTAAGGCACTTATTAAATCCTCGCGCTTTGAGCGGTACAACGTAAGCTCTTCTTCGGAAAAGTCCGCACTTGCTTCCGTATTTATTACAAGCCATGAGCATACCAATTCGATTATTTTTGTAATCGGATTTCGAAGGTTGTTTCGGAGGCTGCCCATGAGTGTCGAACTTTTTCTTTCATGAATCGCTTTATCTCTGCCGGCTCGATCCCATGCCGCTTCAATAAACTGCTCAATCTTGTCACTGTCTATATTTTCTACCGTAATAACGGCATTTGCACGAATAAATTTTTCGGTGAATTCTTTTCTGATGTCGCTGAATTTTTTTATATCATTTTCAGCAACGCAGCTGAGCAGATTGTCAAGTAATCCACCTTTTTCAAAGACAAAATTTTTAGTAAGCTTAAACCTTTTCTGTGCCACATTTTCGTGGAAGAGATGACCGAAGTACCTGTCATGAATGTCCTTTGCGTCGGAAGCAATTTTTTCTAAAGCATCTTTTTTTGAATCGCCTGATCTGAATCTGTAGTCGGCATAAAGGTCTATACCCTTACCGGTTTCATCTCTGAATGCTTCAATTATATCAAATACGCTTTTCAACTCCGGTGACATAACATCTGAATCGAGGTAAGCAGATGCCTTGAAGTAGTCCTTGTCGGAAGAATGATAAAAAGAACCTCTCAAAACGCCTGCAGCCTGGCCGTATTTATTGAAGGTCAAATACTCTGATTTCTCCGCGCCAAAATTCATAACGACATTCTCAAGCATATAGTTGTTGTTCTCGAACGGAGAGTTAACCGCAAACGAGAGTGCATTATATTCATCAATCAGCTCATCATTTAAATTCGCTCCCGCTTTCAAATATGTCAGGGCAACGGGCAGGCGATCATTTGCAATCAATTCAAGAGTATAGTCAACTATATCTTTTTCAGTCAGACCCAAGGCATTCCAGCCTGAAACATCGACGTATTCAATATCATCGTTATTTTGGACTTCCTCTTCGTTTTCCTCGTCCTCGAAATCATCATAAAGATCCTCAGAGTCCATGCCATCGGTTTCCTGATCATTCTCATTTTCTTCGTCGGCTTTTACCTCTGCTTTTTCGGCATTCAGTTTGCTCAAAAGCTCACAGGCATTTTCGTTGGTCGGATTGTAGGTCTTGATTCTCTTGAGAGCTTCCGCGGCATTTTCCGTATCATTTGTATAAATTAAGCAGTTAGCGATTCCAAGCAGAACGGTATTGTAATAGAT
>DNGF01000159.1:2899-5462 GCA_003486665.1 Oscillospiraceae bacterium | reverse complement strand
TCGGTTATATCCATTGCTGAGTTTGCAAGCTTATTATATCCTGCTTCGAAATTGTTCATGTCAAGTCCGACAGCGTAAATATCGGCATAGCCCGACTCCTTGTCGGCAGGAATTTTTATCTCAAGGGTGAGTATCTCGCCCTTTTCAAAATATCCGCAGTCAAGAACATACGGGTCATCGGGATCCTGAGTTTTTAAAAAACCGTTTGTGCCGGAAACATCCAATGTTTCCGCACTCTGGCAATCGACATAGAGGTAAACATTCTGTGCTTCGGGAATCTCGTATTTGAGAACGATCGAACCCTCCTGATTCACTCCGTCCTTATAATAGGTGAAGTTCTCCCTGAGCAGATCCTCGTCATCTCTGATGTTGTCCGTTTTATATGTCGATGCGGAAATTCTCTTAAACACATCTCCCGCGTCTGTAGCTCTCGTCCAGTAATCATTTTGAATTTCAAAAGGATTCGAACCCGATGTTACCCACTTTTCAACCTCCTCGCTTACACTGTATGCAAGAGGAAGATAATAGTTGTTTCTGTATGCGGCAAATCTGTCATTTTCCGCAACCTTTTCAAACAATTGATCGTTCATCGCCGAATCATCGTTGTTCACAAGATATTTCAGCGACATCATCGCGTTGTAAACAGGAGTTTGCGGAGCGTATATATAGCTGTTGATATAGTTACTGTTAAGTCCGAGGTTGTGCTGAAGATTAGCCGACTTCTCATAAGCCATCGAAGAGAATACGGATACGCCGTTATAGTTAAACCATGAGGCGTCCATCAATGTGTTAATGTCCGTAAGCTCCATTCTGTACTTATCACTGCCCTCAACGGTATCAAGCTTTTCCTTCAGCTCCCTGAACTCCGTATAGCCGTTGACAAAATTCGGCTTTTGCTGACTCATAACAAAATGATTTGTGTCGCAGACAGCCACCTCGGCAAATACGCAGCACATGAGCAACAGCGAAACGGCGGACTGAGAGTAGTCTTTCTTTTTCATCAAGCCGAGAACAACTGTGTAAACCACGGCGAATGCGATGCTGAGGTAAACCGAATCCTCCGTTACATTCTTTGAACCGAGCCTTTGAACAAGGACCGCAAAAAGAACAACCGCAACTCCGGAACCGAGCAAGACCTTGGTTGAAAACGACTTGATATTGATTAACGCCTTATATGCGATCGAAAGCAGCACAAACGAATAAATGAATGAAAATCTGAACGGAAGATCGTTCGGGAAATGGAAAGCATGAACAATGTAGTTAAGGTAGTTAAGGTTGAAACCGAGGAAGAAAACGGCAAGCAGGATTATATGCGCCGCACGTTCTCTTGACTTTATCTTGTTGCAGAAAATATAAAGCGGAACGAGCATAATCGTAATGATTCCGCAATATACATTCGGCAGCACGTCCTCGCCGCTGCTTCTGATCGTCGGCTCAAGCGATGTAAAATGATTTGCAAGGAAATCAAAAATATTGTTGTAGAACTGGTAGTCGCTCGGAAATGTACCGGAGGTAGCCGAGCAAGCCTTCAGGCAGAAATATGTCGGAAGAAGCGCAACCGCAGCAAGTCCCACAGCAACAAACGAGCCGAGAGCGAACAGCAGTCCGGATTCAACAAATCGGCTGTAAAGAACATTGTCGATCTTCCTGTTATAAATTTCTCCGTCCTCGTCAACATAGATCGGCTTAGTCGGCAGAACTTCCTTGATTGAGTAATTTGAAAAGAAATAAACGAGGAAATACAGTATTGCAAAAATGCAAATCATGTATGACATATAGTAGTTTGAGAAGAAAGAAACCGCAAGTGTGACAATATAGAATGTCGCCTTCTGCTTATTGATTATGCGCTCAATTCCGAGAACAACAAGCGGAAGCAGATACATTGCGTCGATCCACATTATATTCCAGTAATATGCAATAAAGAATCCGCAGAATGCGTAAAGAATACCGAAAGTGGAAATCGTAAAATCATTCTTGCCGTTGGACTTTTTAAGATAAAATGCCATTGCAGCTGCCGCCAGTGCATTTTTGAGGAAAACCATTGTTCCGATAGCCTCCGGAACATTCTCATGACCGAAGAGCAAGACAATAAGACCGCCTATCGGGCTGGAAAGATAATTAAAATAATTGCCGAGGAATGCTCCGCCGCCGCCGGAATTCCTGGAGTAAAGCATACTTTTAAGCTGAGTGACCCTATCGTAAAGCTCGGCAAAAAGCGGACCGTACTGATGGTAGAGATCCATCCTCAGAACAGTTTTGTTGCCGAACGGAATAATATCAAAGCAATAATAAACCAAAAGCATAAGAACCGCACTGCAAACGAATGCAAGAATAACGTATATATTGCGGTCAAAAAATTTTGCAAATTTTGAATCGGGATGCTTTTTCAAAAGACCTTTTTTCAACAAGCTCATTCCTCTCTTTTAAATAATTCGGATTTTCCTGTTTTCATAAAAAATTTCTACCTATATATATTATCACACAACAGCTTTTCTTTCAATAAGCATAATCGAAAATTCACATTTAATTTAAATCTTATATGTTCTATTTCAGGACAAGATTT
>DNGF01000159.1:0-2855 GCA_003486665.1 Oscillospiraceae bacterium | reverse complement strand
CTTTCATAAAAAATAAATGGTGATAAAAATGCGGCATGATAAAAAAGATATACTTGACGTTCTTTTAAAATATCTTCCTTCTGTCTTTGCGGCTGCCTTTGAAAAAGGTGCTGATGATATATGTGAAATTCGAATCCGAGCCGACAAGCCCGTTGTTCTCGTCTTTGCGGACAGAACAGAATTTATCACGCGCAGCGGCAGATTGACAAGCTTCTATTCAAAGGATCTCTTCTCTCTTTCGAGAACCGAAGTCGAAGAGGTATTTGTAAAGCTTTGCGATTATTCCGTCCACAGTCTTACGGATAATATCGCCGCAGGCTTCATCACACTTAACGGCGGCATACGCGTCGGTGTTTACGGCACCGCCGTCATCCGTGACGGCAGCATTGCATCCATCCGCGATATTGCAGGCTTAAACATCCGAATTCCCTGTGAACGGCGAGGCTGTGCTTTGCCGATTTATAACCGCCTGTTTCATGGCAGAATGCCGAATACCGTCATATGCGGAGCGCCGATGTCCGGAAAAACAACTGTTTTGCGCGACCTCTGCCGTCTGATCTCCGATGAGGAACACAAAAAGGTAGTCGTTATAGACGAACGCAGTGAAATGAGCGGTTACGACCTCGGATACAACACCGATGTTTTAAAGAACTACCCGAAAGCGCGCGGAATCGAAATTGCCGTAAGAACGCTCTCGCCCGAAGTAATTATTTGTGACGAGATAGGCTCGGTAAAAGAAGCCAAAGAGCTTTGTACGCTTGTAAACTGCGGTGTGAAATTCATTGTCACGATTCATTGCTCCGAGCTGTACGAATTAAAGCGCAGACCGCAGTTTACGGCACTCAGTGACGCAGGCGCGGCAGAAGCCTGCATTTTTCTCAACGAAAAAGATTTCTCAATCAAAAGAATACTGCTGAATAAAAGCTGAAAGGAAAACCGGATGAAATTATTATCACTTACGGCACTCGGACTCGTCTGTGCCATGATCGGAAGATATATCGCATACCGACTCGGCAAAAGAGTACGAATACTCGAAAAAGTTGAACTCATGTTCGGCATAATAGAGAGCGAAATCAAGTTCCTCAACAGACCGACAATTGACTTGATCAGTGTATTGAGCGAAAATGAGGAGCTGTGCGATCTTGACTTTTTACCGAAATGTCTTTCGCTTGTGCAGAGCGGCGAAGACATTTCCGAAGCATGGGCTTGCGCCGTATCAAAATCCGAAAATACAACAGGTGAGGATGCGTGCATCCTGTATTCATTCGGCGAAAGCTTCGGAAAAAGCGACTCAGACGGACAAATTGCAAGCTGCCGTTATCATGAGCAGCTCGTCAGGGAGCGGCTCAGTGAAGCGCGTGAAATACGAAAGCGCTATGCCTCGCTTGCCTGCGGACTCGGAATGCTGTGCGGAATCGGTGTTTTTATAATTTTATTTTAGGAGCGGAATATGGAACTGGTAATTAAAATTGCGGCAGTCGGAATTATTGTTGCCGTGCTTCAGCAAATTCTGAGCCGTTCGGGTCGCGATGAATATGCAATGCTTGTTGTCCTCGCAGGGCTTATAGCCGTTGTCGCAATGCTGATTCCGGAGCTTAAGGATCTGTACTCGTCTGCCGTTTCTGTTCTGGGGCTTTGATATGGAGGTAATTAAGTTTGCGCTGATCGGCATAATCTGCGCCGTACTTGTCGTTGTTGTCAGGCAGTACAAGCCTGAGCTTGCCGTTATTGTCCAGCTTGCAGGAACCGTCATCATTGCCGTTATGGCTTTGGAGTATCTTCGGAACATTTTTACGGAAGCGGACGGGCTGTTTTCGGAAGCGGAGGTAATTAACGATGGCTACATTAAGCTTCTCATAAAAATTCTTTGCATTGCCGCGGTCACGAAAATAGGATCCGACATCTGCAAGGACAGCGCCAATTCCGCCCTTGCAACCGTTGTTGAGCTTGTCGGAAAATCCGTAATTCTCGCTATGTGTCTGTCGCTTATAAAAACTCTTGCCGAAATTTCAAAGGGGCTGCTTAAATAAAATGAAGATAACAAAACATTGCGCAACCTTCGTTAATCTTATTTTTTTTGCGTTTTTGTTATCCGTTGCGGCAGGCGCAAAATCATACTCCGATGACGTAAAAGAAATATACGACTCTCTGGATTCACAGACGCAGGAACTGCTTAAAGAAATCGGAGCGGATACCGCCGATTTTGATTCCATGTTCGGCGTTACGCCGCAGAAAATTCTGTCACTCGCCAAAAAGCTCGTCACAGGCAGCATTGAAGCACCGACAAGATCCGCTGTCAGACTTATCGCCGTAATTATTCTGATCGCTGTTTTTGAATGTTTCGCTCCGGGTGAAACAAAGATCAAAACGGCTGTCGGAATCGTCGGAACATTGCTCTGCGTAATATCGGTCATCTCCCCCCTCTCAACCGCAGTCAGTTCCGCGGTTTCGTCAATCGCAATCGGAGAAAAGCTTATGCTCGCCCTCATTCCGGTGCTTGCCGCCGTGGTAACGGTAACGGGAAATCCAACGCTTGCCGCGAGCTTTCAGTCGATCGCATTCACCGGAGCGCAGGTCATTTCCGGCATCTCCAACGGTTACATAGTTCCGATCGTAGGCGCCGTTATGGCTCTTGACGTTACGGGAGCGATCATGCCGTCCTACAAGCTCGGCGGAATAACATCGCTTATCAAAAAAGGCCTGACAGCAATTTTGACCTTTGTTTCCACCCTGTTTGTTTCGTTTCTCGGCATTAAGGGAGCGCTTGCAAACGCGGCGGATACAGTTGCGTCAAAAGGAATAAAGCTTGTTATCAGCTCGGCTGTTCCCGTTGTCGGCGGCGCACTGAGCGAAGC
>DNGF01000191.1 GCA_003486665.1 Oscillospiraceae bacterium | reverse complement strand
CCTCAGCAATGGATATAACCGAGTTTACGGATACTCATATTAAGGGTACTGTTAAGGTCGGCGCAACGGAGCTTGTTTACACCTCGATCAATTATGATGAGGGATGGGAGATCACCGTTGACGGCGAAAGGGTTGAACCGATTGTCCTCGGCGGCGCGCTTATTGGAATAGATGCCGCTCCGGGAACCCATACAATTGAAATGACTTACAAGCCTAAGGGATTTATGATCGGCGCAATTGTGTCGGCAGGCACGCTTGTTGCATTTATTGCGGCGCTTATTATAATTCGCATTGTTAAGAAGAAAAGATATGCGAAGATGCTCGGAGCCGAAAATACGGAGACTGCCGAAAGTGCTTTAAAAGACGAGCCGACCGGTATTGACGCTCTTATGGCGCAGGACCTCGGCGAAAATGCAACCGTTGAGGACGCGGAAAAGCTCCTTGACGTTCCTGATGAATATGAAGCAAACAAGCAGGATCCGACCGAAACTCTCAACAGAGCGGACGAAATCCTTAACACACAAAAAATCAATATTCAGGAAATCCTTTCTCAGTTAGAGAAAAATGACATCAACTCGGAGGATGACGAATGAACAGAACAATAATTACCGTTATCGGCAGGGACAGAGTAGGCATAATCGCAAAAGTATGCACGCTTCTTGCCGAGAATGACATCAATGTTCTTGATATTAACCAGTCGATCGTTCAGGGATTTTTTAACATGATAATGATCGTTGACGCTCAGAATGCAAAAAAGGATTTTGCGGTTCTCAACGATGAGATTGAAAAGATCAGTGAGGAACTCGGTGTGAAAATCAAGATGCAGCACGAGGATATATTCAACGTAATGCACAGAATCTGAGGGCGGACTATGATTAATTCTTTTGAGGTTCGTGAAACGAACAAAATGATTGAAGAAAACAACCTCGATGTGCGTACCATAACAATGGGGATAAGTCTGCTTGACTGCATTTCGTCCGAGGTTGACGTAACCTGTGATAATATCTATAAAAAGATACTTACAAAGGCAGGAAAGCTTGTTGAAACGGGTGATCAAATCGCGCTTGAGTTCGGTATTCCCATTGTAAACAAACGCGTTTCCGTTACGCCGATATCACTCATCGGTGCGGCTTGCTGCAAGACGGCAGATGATTTTGTGAAAATTGCAAAAACGCTTGACCGTGCGGCGCATGAGATAAATGTTAATTTTATCGGCGGATTTTCCGCGCTTGTTTCCAAGGGTATGACTCCTGCGGAAAAGCTGCTGATTGAATCAATCCCGGAGGCTCTTTCTGCAACAGAGAGGGTGTGCAGCTCCGTTAATGTCGGTTCAACCAAGACGGGCATAGATATGGACGCGGTTAAGCTTCTAGGCGAAACGATAGTTAAAACCGCCGAGCTTACAAAGGACAGCGGTTCAATCGGATGTGCAAAGCTTGTAGTTTTTTGCAACGCTCCCGACGATAACCCGTTTATGGCAGGCGCGTTTCACGGTGTGACAGAAGCGGACACGATAATCAATGTCGGCGTCAGCGGACCCGGTGTTGTTAAGCGTGCCATCAGCGAGGTTAAAGGAAGCGACTTCGGCACACTCTGCGAAACAATAAAGAAAACTGCGTTCAAGGTCACAAGAGTAGGTCAGCTTGTAGCGCGTGAGGCTTCGCAAAGACTCGGCGTTCCGTTCGGAATTATCGACCTTTCGCTTGCTCCGACTCCTGCAATCGGTGACAGCGTTGCTGAAATTCTTGAAGAAATGGGACTCCAATATGTCGGCGCTCCGGGAACAACTGCGGCGCTTGCTTTGCTCAATGATCAGGTTAAAAAAGGCGGAATTATGGCTTCGTCGTATGTCGGCGGACTTTCCGGCGCGTTTATTCCCGTGTCTGAGGATCAGGGCATGATAGACTCGGTAAATGCCGGAATGCTCACTCTCGAAAAGCTTGAAGCAATGACCTGTGTTTGCTCGGTCGGACTTGACATGATTGCAATTCCGGGCAATACAAAGGCTTCTACGATCTCCGGCATAATTGCCGATGAGATGGCGATAGGAATGATAAATCAGAAAACCACGGCGGTCAGATTGATTCCCGTAATCGGCAAGGATGTAGGCGATACCGTTGAATTCGGCGGATTGCTCGGCTATGCTCCGATTATGCCGGTAAACGGTGCGGACTGCTCGGATTTCATCAACAGAGGCGGCAGAATCCCTGCGCCGATACACTCGTTTAAAAATTAGGTTATGAAAAGTTTTGAAATAAAATCAAATGACGCAGGTCAGCGGCTTGACAAATTTATAAGAAAAGGAATGCCGAATTTGCCGCAGTCACTTATGTATAAATACATAAGAAAAAAGCGGATTAAGGTAAATAACAAGCGTGCCGAGATATCAACGGTTTTGCAGGTCGGTGATATTGTCGATATGTATATAAACGATGAATTCTTCGTAAAACCGGAAACACGTTATGATTTCACCGGCGCACCGAGCAAGCTGGATATTCTCTACGAGGATGAAAATATCATGCTCCTTGATAAGAAGGCAGGGCTGCTTTGCCACCCTGACGACAGGGAGTATGTTGACACGCTCATCACGAGAATAAAGAAATATCTTTATGAAAAGGGCGAGTACAAGCCTGATGAGGAAAATTCATTTACTCCTGCGCTTGTCAACAGGATTGACAGGAACACCGGCGGAATTGTAATTGCTGCCAAGAATGCCGAGAGCTTAAGAATAATGAACGCACAAATGAAGCAGAGAACAAATCTGAAAAAGTTTTATCTTTGCGTTTGTCACGGAATCATGGAGCGTGACGAAGGACTTTTGGAGGGCTATCTCCTAAAGGACGAGAAAAAGAACACCGTTAAAATTCTTAAGCACCCATGCGAGGGAGCAAAAGAGATTCGCACAAAGTATAAGGTGCTCGGCAGAGATTACGATAAGCAGCTTAGCCTGGTTGAAGTTGAGCTGATGACAGGCAGAACACATCAGATAAGGGCGCACTTTGCTTCAATCGGACATCCGCTTCTCGGCGACGGCAAATACGGCACAAACAAGCTCAACAAGGATTTCGGTTATCGTAAGCAGTGCCTTTATTCCTACAAGCTTGTGTTTATGTTTGACGAGAGCGCAGGCATTCTTTCGTATCTTCATTCAAGAGAGTTTGAGGTTAAAGACGTTTGGTTTAGGCGTGAATTTGAAAACGGAGCATTATAAAGATACCCGCTTAATTGTGAGGTATTGCAAAAAAGCAACCGCTTTCCATCTCGGAGAGCGGTTGCTTTTGGGTTTAATTCGGTTTGATTGGTTTTTACTCGGTTTTGTCATCACGAATCGGTTTAATTATTTTCTTGTAGAGTACAATAAAGAGGCTTATTGAAACGACCGACGCGGCAAAGTCGGCGATTGAATATGACCACCAGACAAGGTCATCGTTACCGATTGAAAGACCGTATCTTGCGAGGATATAAGCTGCCGGAATCAGGACAACGAGCTGACGGATAAAGGAGCTGATCATCGAGAAAATGCTCTTTCCAAAGGATTGGAACACGCCGCTGAGGGCAATGTTTGCGCCGGCAAAAAGGAAGCTTACACTGATTATTTTCAGAGCAGGAATGCCGATTCGGAGCATTTCGGGGGTTGCCGAGAAAAATCCGAGCAAAACCTTAGGCAGAGCAAAGAAAAGCAACGCTCCGATAAGGCTGAAGACCTCTGCATATACAACCGAAAGCTTAATCGTCTTGATCATGCGGTGCTTTTTCATTGCGCCGTAGTTATAAGCAATGATCGGGATGATTCCGTTGTTAAGACCGAATATCGGCATACAGATGAAGCTGTTGAGCTTGAAAAACGCGCCGAAAACATTGACGGAAAGCTCCTTGCCGAGGGTATATGCAATAAGAATTTTGTTCATGAAATATGTCATAACAGAGCCGATCGCAACCATGAGGATTGACGGAACGCCGATTTTGTAGATCTCACCGATGAATCGACCGTTCGGCTTGAATTTCTTGAAATCAAGGTGCAGATCGGGGTTCTTGCGGCGGTTGAAATAAACGGCAAGAATGAAAGCTACGATCTGTCCGATAACGGTTGCGATTGCCGCACCGCGAACACCCATTTTGAAAACGAAAATGAATACGGGATCAAGAATGATATTGATGATTGCACCGACGCCCTGAGTTATCATCGTGTAAAAGGTTCTGCCCGTTGACTGCAAAAGACGCTCGTACATAATCTCAAAGAAAATGCCGAAGCTTGCGCCGCAGCAGACCTGAAGATATTTTGCTCCCTCGTCAATAATATACTGTACCGATGTCTGCGAGCTGATGAAAAGTCTTGAACCGAACACGCCGAAAAGGAAAAAGGCTATCGAGCTGAGCAGGGCAAGAAAAACACCGTTTTCGGCGATTTTATTTGCACGTTCGCCGTTCTTTTCGCCGAGCGCACGGGAGATGAGCGCGTTAACGCCGACCGCTGTACCTGTTGCGAAGCCTATCATGAGGTTCTGCGCAGGGAATGAAAGCGAAACTGCCGTGAGCGATTCCTGGTTGACCATGGCGACGAAAACCGAATCAACGATGTTATACAATGCCTGAACGAGCATGGAAATTATCATCGGCAGTGACATATTGATAATAAGCTTGTTTACGGGCATAACGCCCATTTTGTTTTCTTCCAAAACGTCCTCTCCTTTCGTTTGCATGATATTATAACATATAATGAGATAATTTGCTATACAAAGTTCACAAATGGTGACATATATATTTTGTGCAGAATTGCAAGATATAATGTGATGAATGTAAAAAACAGCCGCAGTGAAATGCAACACTGTGGCTGTAGATTTATTTGCGGATAGCTTACTCTGCGATAACCTCTTTGAGTATCTGAATTGCCTTTTTAAGGTCGTCCCAATCAATGTTGAGAGAGGGGAGAAGCCTTACCTTTGTCTTTGCTGTCAGAACGAGTACGCCCTTTTCAATGCAGGCATTCGCAACTTCCTTTGCAGGCTTTTCTGTTTCAACACCGATCATAAAACCAAGACCGCTGACTGATTTAACACCCTTTGCACCCTCAAGCTCCGAGAAAATGTAAGCCGATTTCTCTTTGACCTCGCTGAGAAGCTTATCGTCAATTCTCTTGATGATGTTGCAAGCGCCGGCACAGCTTACGGGGTTGCCGCCGAAGGTTGAACCGTGTGAGCCGAAGGTGAGAACATTCTCAACCTTTTCACCGAGCATTGTTGCGCCGATCGGAAGTCCGCCGCCGAGTCCCTTTGCCGTTGTAACGACGTCGGGCTGAATTCCGTAGTGCATATAAGCGTAAAGCTCACCCGTTCTGCCGTTACCGGTCTGAACCTCATCAATGATGAGGAGCATATCCTTTTCCTTGACAAGCGCTGCAACCGACTTAACGAAATCCTCATCAAGCTTGCATACGCCGCCCTCGCCCTGAACAAGCTCCATCATAACTGCGATGCACTTGTCGGTGTCAACGAATTTCTTTACGTCGTCAAAATTGTTAGCTTCGGCATAAACGAAGCC
>DNGF01000234.1 GCA_003486665.1 Oscillospiraceae bacterium | reverse complement strand
CAGTTCTATCAGCCGGTCTGCAAGAACTGTATCCGTTTTGCTCCCGTCATTTACGGTCCCGACCAGATGAAAGGAATGCACGGACTCAACGAATGTATTGAATACAACTGCCTGCCGGGTGCCGTAAGGTTCTATCGGAATCTTATCAAAGCACAGGGCAGAAAATAAAGAGGTAGCATATGAAAATTACAAACTGCGAGGACTGCAACAACTTCGTCTATGACGAGGAGAGCGAAACCTATTACTGCGAAATGGAGCTTGACGAGGACGAGTATGTGAAATTCGTCAGCGCTTCGTTCTATAACTGCCCGTATTACGACCCGTACGATGAGTATAAGATCGTCAGAAAGCAGAACTGAATACACATAAATTTTACTTACAGAGCAGGGATTTTTGTTGACAAATCCCTGCTTTTTGCTATAATAAAGTTGAAAAATATATTGAGGAGGAGATACAATGAAAAAGCTTTTACTCAAAACGGCGGCGGTCTTTGTTTCGATCTGTATCATTTTGTCGGCGAATATATATTCTTCCGATTTGCATTCTGTCGGCGCTCTCAGAGATGATTTGCTCGATGCGGAGGCTTACGGATATTGCATTATTCCTGAGGAAACAAAGGTGATACCGGACGGCAGATATGANNTTATGACTTTGATGTTCTTGTTCTTAACGAGGGACTTGAAAGCGTCGGAAAAGAAGCATTTGTAAATGACTTTTATTTTTTCACAAGCGTTTATATCCCCGCTTCCGTAAAAAAGATCGGCTATAATGCTTTTGGATACAGGTCAAGCGGCTACAAAAACGAGTTTACAGTATATGGTTACGGCGGAACGGAAGCCGAGAGATACGCAAACGCTAACGGCTTTAGATTTGTTACGGTCAATTACGACGACTCGTCGGGTGAGAACATCCTGACTATAGACGACAGCATTACACCGAGCTTCACATACAACAAGACCTTCGACAAGGTTATTGTCAATCCCGGTGCGAGTGTTTACAGCGACGTCTTTATGTTTTCCGTTGTAAAGAATATAATTTTAAATGAAGATGATTCCGGCAGAAAGATATCGCTTTACGGTGGAGCGTTCGCTGATACAGAAATTGAGAGCATCTATGTTCCAAAAAATGTTCAATTTGAAACGGATCACTATTCCGGTTGGGGAAGTACTTTTTCCGGATGTAAAAATTTAAAAACAGCATATGTCGCAAGCAATATAAGCAGAAATATGTTTTCNNGGGCGTCCCTATTGGGCGAAATATTCTTTTAAGCATTTTCGTACTTCTTCTGCTGTTTCCATTGTATTTATTTTGCTTCTAAAACAGCTTGAATCTGGCATACTCTTTGTATAAGCAGAAATATGTTTTCTAACTGCACTTCGCTCAAGGAGGTATATTTTACCCCCGACAATATTGCGACAGAGGTTGATGACCGTGCTTTTGCCGACTGTAAAGCGCTGGAAAAGGTAGATTTCTCAAGAAACAAAAAGGCATATATGTCTATCGGATATTTTGCTTTTCAGTCCTGTGAAAACCTTAAGGAGCTGATACTTGAGGAAGGAATGACTTGTTACGCTTCACTGAGAGATGCAAAGAAATTAGAAACGTATCTTTTCTACGGTGCGCCGGAAGTTAGTTTTTCTTTAAATGATTCAGATTACAGTCCTACCGCAACGGTTTATCTTTCAAGGCGCTTCTCTGATTATAAAACGGAATATTTTGATTATTTTGTTGGCGAGGTCGCTCCTATATATACGATCTCTAAAATAGTTTACACTCCATCAAACAGCAGTATAAATGATTACAAATTTTATGTTGACGGCAGAGCGGATAAGATTCAGGTCATCGAGGAATCCGGAGCAACAAGAACCTTTAGGAGAAACGCAAGCAATGTAAGCATTGTCAGCTATAAGGACGGCAGAACCGTTGTGGATGATATGTCGCGTGAGCTTACCTATGAGGTCTGGACTGTACGCACAAGACTTACTCCCGACAGCAACCTGCAGGTTCATTCGAAGTACGGCAGGGAGTGGTCAACGTATAACTATAAGTTCTCGGTTTCAACTCTTATGAGCGATCAGACTTTGAAATCCGCAAAGATATCCGCGAACAGCGAAAATCCGAATTTGGCAGACTGTCAGATCATTACAGGCTCAGGCGTAAGCAAGATTCGTATTGAGTACGAGGACGGAATGACCTCGACCATAAAAAATACGGCGGCGGAGCTTAATGAAAAAATGATGACCTATACCTATAACCTTACCTTAAAAACACGCCACAGCGGAAAGAACGAATTTAAGGTTTATATCAAAACTCCGTCAAAGGGATGGAAATATGAAACCACCTTGACGTATAATGTCAAATGACGGAAATTTATAATTTACACACCCGAAAATTGATGCTTCGGGTGTGTTTTTTTCTTGCATAATAGGGTTAAGTGTGGTAAAATAAATCAAAATGCAGTAATATTGCTTAAGTAAACAACGCACAAATCGAGGCACACACCCTGACGGTATATTTTTACGTCATGCAGCACAGAATTTTCTTGACCTGCGCCGGCGAGCCTGTGAAATTTCTGTCCGCCACGGCGAAATATTTTACTGCACAATCCGCACATCGCAGCTGTGCGATATTACCTTAACGGAGGTTTATGACATGAGAATTGTTGTCAAGGTCGGCACATCGACGCTTGCACATCCGAGCGGTCTTATCAATATAAGGCGCGTTGAGGAGCTTTGCAAGGTTATGAGCGATCTCAAAAATGCAGGACATGATATTATACTTGTTACTTCCGGCGCTATCGGTATGGGTGCCGGTAAGCTCCAGTTAAGCGAACGACCGCGTGACGTTGCCGCAAAGCAGGCCGCCGCCGCAGTCGGTCAGTGCGAGCTGATGTATACTTACGACAAGCTTTTCTCCGAGTACAACCACACCGTTGCTCAGCTTCTTATGACAGGCTCGGATTTTGAAAACGAGGAAAGACACGTCAATTTTAAAAACACAATGGATAAGCTTCTTGAATTCAAGGCGCTCCCGATTATTAATGAAAACGACACCGTTGCAACCGAGGAGATCAAGGTCGGCGATAACGATACGCTTTCGGCTATGGTTGCGGTCAATATCAATGCCGATCTGCTTATTCTTCTTTCTGACATTGACGGACTTTTCACTGCAGATCCGCATACGGATCCCGATGCAAAGCTTATTTCCGTTGTTTCGGAGCTCAATGACGATATTCTTGCTCTCGGCGGCGGAGAGGGTTCAACCCTCGGAACGGGCGGAATGAGGACAAAGCTCAATGCCGCCTTGATATGTACGGAAAACAACTGCGATATGATAATCGCCAACGGCGAAGACCCCGATATTCTTTATGACATTGTTGAGGGAAAGGCCGTAGGCACAAGGTTTATTAAAAGGTGATGATATAATGACAACGCTTGATATATTAAAGCAAGCCAAGGCGGCGAAGGGCGAGCTTGCAAAGCTCAGCTCAGAGGATAAGAACAAAGCTTTGCTTGCAATGGCAGACGCGCTTGAGGAAAACAGCGCGGAAATCCTTGAAGAAAACGCAAAGGACGTTGAAGCGGCAAGAGGAAAGATAACGGATGTTATGATCGACAGGCTCAGTCTTGACGAGAGCCGTATAAAGGGTATGGCAGACGGAATCAGAGATGTTGTGAAGCTTCCCGATCCCGTAGGACGTGTGCTTGATCATGTCGAACTTCCCAACGGTCTGGTGGTTGAAAAAACGGCTGTACCTATGGGTGTAGTTGCAATCATCTATGAGAGCAGACCGAATGTTTCCTCGGACGCGGCGGCTCTTGCGCTTAAGAGCGGCAATGTTTGTGTGCTTCGCGGAGGCAAGGAGGCTTTCAGAAGCGCAAATGCAATTGTTAACGCGCTCAGAAGCGGACTTAAAAAGCTCGGCTTCTGCGAGAACTTTATAAATATGGTTCAGGATACATCGCGTCAGAGTTCAAACGAGCTGATGACGGCGGACGGATATATTGATCTTCTGATTCCGAGAGGCGGCGCAGGACTTATCAAGGCCTGCGTTGAGAACGCGACAGTTCCCGTAATCCAGACTGGTACGGGTATCTGCCATGTTTATGTTGACGATGACGCCGATCTTGACATGGCGCTTAATATTATCGAAAACGCAAAGACAAGCAGACCTTCGGTTTGCAATGCCGAGGAGGTTCTGCTCGTCAACAGCAGGATAGCTGATAAATTCCTGCCGATGCTCAAAAAGAGATTGGTTGACGGCAGAAAAGAAAACCCCGTTGAGCTTCGTCTTGACGAGAGGGCGGCAAAGATCATTGACGGAACAAAAGCCGGTGAAAATGACTTTGATACCGAGTTCCTTAACTATATTCTTGCGGTCGGAATTGTTGACAGCGTTGACGAAGCCGTTAAGCATATCGGCGAGCATTCAACACATCACAGCGACGCAATAATTACAAACAATGACGCACACGCGGCTGAATTCTGCCGCGATGTTGACTCGGCGGCGGTGTATGTCAACGCAAGCACGCGCTTTACGGACGGCGGCTGCTTCGGACTCGGCTGTGAGATGGGAATTTCAACACAGAAGCTGCACGCAAGAGGACCTATGGGACTTTGCGAATTGACGACATATAAATTCATAGTAAAAGGTAACGGACAGATAAGATAAGGAGGGAAAGCTATGCCTAAAATCGGATTTATCGGCTGCGGCAACATGGGCGGCGCCCTTGTTAAGGCGGCTGCAAATGCCGGCTATGCCGACAGCATTTATATCTGCGATCACTTTGCCGAGAAGACGCAGGCTCTTTCCGATGAGCTCGGAGTTCATGTTTCTGACAGTGTGACGATCGCAAAGGAGTGCGATTTCATTTTCATGGGAGTCAAGCCGCAGGTTATTGATAAAGCCTTTGCCGAGATAAGCGGTATTCTCTTTGAAAGAGATGACTGCGTTCTTGTTTCAATGGCGGCAGGCGTT
>DNGF01000157.1 GCA_003486665.1 Oscillospiraceae bacterium | reverse complement strand
AAGCCTCACCTTTCTTTTATTTTGTATTCATATACATATATAATACAATTTTTCGAAAAAATATGCAAGCGAAAAAGATAAAAATTCAATCTTTATTTACATTTGACATTTACTTTGTCAAAGCTTATAATAATATATGAAATTTCATTACAGCTTTTAATATTTTTATATATTATGCTTTTATTTTTATAAAAAGTCGGTATTGTCTTATGTCAAAAAAGTCTGCGGACTCTTTCCCCCTGATAACATGGCTGCGCGCCCTGAAAGGAAAACATCTTCACGAGGACATCGGCGGCTTCTGCCGTAACGGCTGGATGGCTGAAATCGATTCGGAAAAATACATAAACGAAATTTCGATTCCCGGCTCGCATGATACCTGCGCTCTTTACGAACCGCTCAGGGAGCTTGCAAAATGCCAGTTCTACACCGTAACCGATCAGCTCAACATGGGTGTCCGCTATCTCGACATTCGCGCAAACGTTGTCAAAGGCGATCTTGCCGTTTCCCACGGTCCGATCTTTCAGGGCATATCGTTTGACCGCGTAACGGAGCAATGCTGCGATTTTCTCAAAGCAAATCCGAGCGAAACAATTATTATTTCCTTGAAGCACGAGCTGGTTTCAAGAGATAAGAAAAATGAGTTTAACTCGATTTTCACAGAAAAGCTCGAAAAGAACCGTGAAATGTGGTTCACCGAAAACCGTCTGCCGAAGCTCGGCGAGGTCAGAGGCAAGCTGATACTTCTCAACCGTGTAAAAGATCTCAACCTCGGAATAGACGCGTCCGAAAACTGGATCCACAACGGTATTTCATTGATCGAGCATAAGGATTTCAGTCTTCATATTCAGGATAAATTCAAGATCGGCAGTCTTGAAGACGCATGGGAAACGGCAAGCAAGCATTTCCGCAGCATATTCAGAGAAAATGACGGCAAAAAAAATCTGAGCATCAATTTTCACAGCGGTGTTCTCGGCTATCCCCATGTAATGAGGGTCGCAAAACACGTCAACAGCGAATTTCTTAAATTTATCAAGGGCAAAAAGGCTCATCTCGGAATTGCCGTATTTGACTTTATTACGCCTGAGATCTGCGATGCCGTGATAAGCGCAAACGAATAAAAAATTTCAGCATTCATCGCCTCCTGCGACAAGCTGTAAAAATCAAGAAGTGAGCCGACGCACATTTCTGTGCTTCGGCTCACCCTTTTTTCAGGAATCCGTCAGAACTTAAATCCCGAATATTTAACCGTTGTCGAGGCATTTCCCCCGGCATTTTTTATTGTAACGACATACTTTGTGTTCGTAAGCGTAACGGCAAAATCAAACGAAACGCTGAGGCTTTCGAGTCTGCCGTTTGAAGCATTGACAACCGCAACGCACTTTACGTTCGATGTGCTTTCTTTGACAGCCTTAACCGACGCGTTGTCCGTGTTGTTTATCGCAGCGTAAAGATTTGCGGCGCACTTATGATCAAATGCCGATTTATCGCCGTTTCCGACCAATATTCCGCTGCGGTCAACAGGAGAGCTGTTCTTCTTGTTCGCCGAATCGGCAGAACTTGAACCGTTATTGAGTACAAGGGTATAGGTATATTTTCCGCCGCTGAGCTTGTAGCTTGCGCTCTTGACATCGGCAGCCTTAAGCGCTGCGGCAGACATCAGCTCGCTCTTGCCCTTTGCATTTGTAAAGGTCTTATCCCCTACTCCGAGAAAGCCCGATACCGCGTCCTTGACAACGCCCATATTGCTCAGCGCGCCTGCGTCAAGCTTATTGAGCTTTGTGCTTCTCGTCTTTGTATAGCCTGCCTTGGAACTGATGGCTTTATTTACTGCGGCGTTGTAATTATTGATTATCTGCGCCGTTGTCAGCTTCTTCGGTGCCGTTGTTGTCTTCTTTGTCGTAGTTACCTTTTTGGTCGTTGTAACCTTTTTGGTAGTAGCCGGCTTTTTGGTAGTGGTCGGCTTCTTAGTCGTTGCCGCTTTCTTTGTCGTTGTCGGCTTTGCCGTTGTGCCTGTTGATTTCTCTTCCGTGCTTTCGGTTGTCGGCTCCTCGGTCGTCGCCTCCTCGGTCGGAGCTTCGGTTGTCGCTTCGGTTACAGGCTCGGTTGTCGCCGGCTCCGTTTTACCGTTATCAATCTTTGATGAAGCGATAACTGACGGAATAAACTTTCCTATGCTCTCGTTGAAGCCCTTGCCGACATAGATAAATGATCCGCACAGCATCGCTACGCAGAGCAAAACGGTTATGCAAACTACGATAGTTTTTTTCATATTCAACACATCCTTTGTTTTCTCGGCTTTATTATAAAGCATTTGACATCTTTTGACAATAGTTTTATTGAATCAAAAAATTTTTTATGCTATAATTTCGTAGAAACGGGGTGTAAACATGATAACCAAAGAAGAATGGAAAAAAATAAGGGGATCAAAAAAATCTCCGGATCATATAATGCTTTCTTTCAACGGCGACGCCGCGAAGTCAATGACGGTCACATGGCGCACGGATGCGGAAATTGACGCCGGCTATGCCCTTTTCAGAAAGAAAGGCGCGGCTGAGTGGAAAAAAGCCGAAGCCGAGATCGGTCGCTTTGATTCCGATATGGACAGCAGTAATATTTTCTGGGCGCACATGAACGGACTTGAACCCGATACGGAGTATGAATATACCTGCGGAAACGATGAATACCGAAGCGAGGTTTACAATTTCAGAACCTCGGAAGAAGATCCGAAAGTCTTTGAATTTTTGTGTCTTACGGACATTCAGCACGGCGCCGCCGAACCGCCTGCCGATTACTCCGAGCTGAACGGAATAATCAAAGAGATTCTAAAAAAGCACCCGAACGTCAGATTTATCCTCACCGCGGGCGATAACACCAACTGCGGACAGACAGACATCCAATGGACGGGACTTTTTGACGGACTGAAAGGCATAATCGAGCATATCCCGTTTATGATGGCTCTCGGCAACCATGACGACATGGGATTTGAAAACTATTTTGAATACAAAAACAAGTACTATTCGGAAAAAGCCGAGTATTTCAGCAAGCAGTTCAAAGGCTCATACCCGTACAACGGACCCGACGGATGGAAAACCGCCAACTATTCCTTTGATTACGGCAATTCGCATTTCTGCGTTATCGGAACAAGCGGTCCCGAATATATTAACGAATGGCTTATTAAAGAGGCTGATACCTGCAAAAAGACATGGAAATTCGGCTCGCACCACTTCCCGATCTGCTACCAAGGCTCGGATCTTTCCTGCGAGGATTCGTACCCGATGATGCGCGAGGGAATGGAAAAATTCGATGTTATTTTCAGCGGACACGAGCATTGCTTTTCAAGAAGCTATCCCAGGAGGAACGATAATCTTTATGACAAGCCCTCCGAGGGTACGGTGTTCTACAACATGGGCAGCGGACACAGGAATCCGTGCAGACTTCTTGCAACCCCGAAGCTGTGGAACTGTGCATATTATCCGCACGAGGAAGAGAAGTCGATGTATGCCATAGTCAAGTCCGAGGGCAGTAGGATCACCCTCACCTCTTACCTTGAGGGCGATATTGCGGTTGACCGATGCGTGATCGACAAGGAAAATGACAGCATCTGTCCCGTTGCACGCGCCCCGATTTTCAGCGCAACAAGACTGATGTTCAAGGGTGCGGATCTCGGCATATGTGCAAGAACACTTCCATGCGAGATGATTGACGGAACATGGTTTGTTCCCGCCGCAGTACTTTTCAGATACATAGGCTTTGACGTCACACTCGAAAAAAACGCCGTAACCATCGAAGCATACGGGCATAAAGCAACATTCACGGAAAACAGCGCGGCAACTGTAACCGAAAGCGGAAATTTTGAAATGTCCGCGGCTGTAAGACGTATGCACCGCGATCAGCTGTATGTTCCTGCCGACGGAGTTTGCAAGGCATTCGGAATGAGATGCGAATTTTTCGAGAGGAACAATATACTTTCGTTTGAGCATGAAAGTGAATTCGATCCCGTACCCACTCGTTGATTACTCAAGCCGCAGTATAATGCAATTACCGATAAATGTAAAAATATCGCGGCTTTTGCCTTGACATAATACCTTTATGTGTGATAAAATACATACAGATAGCAGGTCAATTCTGTTACCGAATATTCTACGAAAGGAGTTCTGCTTTATGAATTTCGATTTCAGTGCAATCCTTGATAAGATCGATATTGATGCTATCATGAACAAAATTACTGATCTCATCGTTCAGATCGATCTCCAGCAGATTATCAGTAAGATTGTTGAATTGGTTACAAAGCTTCTTCCGCCGAGTGCATAATTTACAACAACACCCCGAAAGGGCAACCGCAGTGGCAGCATTTGCTGTCACTGCTTTTTTCATGCACTTTTTACGGTATTAGATTGTATCGGCGGAACGATCCTCCGCCGTTTGATTAGTCCCGGTTAATTTTCTTGCCGTCCCTGCAGGGTAAGCTAAACAGAACGTGAATTTCTTGATTTTAT
>DNGF01000075.1:8213-22657 GCA_003486665.1 Oscillospiraceae bacterium | reverse complement strand
ATTCTCGGCATGGGCGATATGCTTTCCCTTATTGAAAAGGCGGAAATGGCACTTGACGAGAAGAAAGCGATGGAGCTTGAGAAAAGGCTTAAGCAGAATAAGTTTGACATGAACGATTTGCTTGACCAGCTGGCTCAGATTCGCCGCATGGGTTCAATTAAGGATACGCTTTCGCTCATTCCCGGCGTTGAGAAGCAGATCAAGGACATTGACATTGACGAGCGTCAGTTTGACCGAGTTCGCGCAATAATCGAGTCCATGACGCCGCAGGAACGCGAGAAACCCGAAATTATCAATCCCTCGCGCAAGAAGCGAATTGCCGCAGGCTCCGGACAGGACGTTGAAGCGGTCAACAGACTTCTTGCACAGCATAAGCAGATGCAGAAGATGTTCAAGCAGATGAACGGCAAGGGCAAAAAGCGCAGAAGAGGCCGCCCCGACCTTTCACAGCTCAAGGGATTTAATATTTAAGGCAATGCCGCACAAATTGCGGCACACGCCTTGCCTTAAGCTTTCAAACACGCACTCATCACTTGCGTGATTGATATATTATTTATATTTTTTATTGGAGGAATTTACAATGGTTAAAATCAGACTTCGCCGTATGGGCGCAAAGAAAGCACCTTTCTACCGTGTTGTCGTTGCGGATTCAAAGTATCCCCGTGACGGCAGATTCATCGAGGAGATCGGCACATACGATCCGATGAAGAATCCTGCTGAAATCAAGATTGATGCAGAAGCAGCTGCAAAGTGGCTTGCAAACGGCGCACAGCCGACCGACACCGTTAAGGATCTTCTCAAGAAGAGCGGTATCGTTAAATAATCGAACGAGGTAACAATGATGAACGAATTATTGGTACAGATCGCAAAGGGTCTTGTAAACGATCCTGACGCGGTAAACGTCACCGTTGACGATATTGACGAGGACGGCGTTATCGTTTACCATCTTCATGTTGCGGCTGACGATATGGGTCGTGTTATCGGAAAGCAGGGCAGAATTGCCAAGGCTATCCGCACGGTCATGCGTTCGGCGGCTAACAGAAACGATCAGAAAATCTCTGTTGAGATCGACTGATAAAAAGCAAAGAACAAAGCCTGTTCACTTAGCGGTGAGCAGGCTTTTGCTTTTATTAAGTTTGCTGTTATACGTAATCCCAGATTGATCTTGATTCCGTTGAAATTTGAAGAATGATAAGCGCGTCTATTGAATTGATCGCATTATCGCCGTTGATGTCGGCGGCGTTTTTCTCCTCTTCGTTCAGGCTAATAAGCTCGACGGCGCTTTTAAGTGTAAGCAACGCGTCATATGAATTGATATTTCCGTCAGCGTTGATATCTCCCTTCGTGCAGCCGCCTCCGACATACACCTTAATTTCGGAATTGATCAAGCCGTCGTTGCTTTTAAGCGTAATTCTTGCATAACCCGGTTTAATCGCTTTAAAGCCGTTTAAAGAACCCGAAAGCATTGAAGTATCACTCGGAATTGCCGTAACGCCGAAATCGGGAGGAATCAGCGGATCCGCGGCAGGCTTTACGGTAAAGCTTTCGCCCGGCATCATTTTAAGCTCCGACGGAATATCGACAGTGCAGCCGTAATTGATATACTTTATTCCGTTCTTTTCGGCATATTTATGTGCCGCCGAGTTTTTGTAGCAGCAAATTGTTCCGTTAAATCCATCAAGCGCACCGTCTGCGATTCGGCTGACAGAATACGGTACATCTATTTTTCCGCTGTTAACGCGGCATTCGACAAGCGTTCCGTTCTCTATAACAAGCTTATCAAGCTTTTCTATTTTCACCGTCCTGCCTGTATCCTTTGAATCGGCAAACACCTTATAGAGCTTGCTCTCGTCCATAGCGATCTTACTCTGCCATATCGTGAAGCCGTTCTTTTCCGATGAGCTGAGATTTACCGTTTGATTTTCGGAAACAAGCCGAACCGTTTTAACACCGGAAGCCGTTGCCGCAAAAATATTAACCTCATCATAAGCCGTAGCCGACGGATATTTAAGCGCGATCCGCTGTTCGTCATTTATTGTGTCTTTTACAAAAACCGAAACGGATTTATATGTGTGCCATTCATTGTCGGCGTAATATCTGATATCAATATTTCTCTCGCCGGCTGAGGCAAAATTCATTTCAAGGTTTACCTTGCCGTTTTCCGGAACTTCCGTGATTTCAAATTCATCGCACGATGCAGTGATCATATCGACACGCTTATTGACTCTGAAAATAAACTTTGCCGAATCCTTCGTTGATGCCAAAGATTTATTGTACGAAAAGTCCCAAATCATTCTGCTGCGATTTTCAACGGCTCTCTGAGCGTCCAAATGATAAAATTCACCGCTGAGGACGTGATTATAATATGCACCGACGTCAACGGAATCGCCTTGCAGGTTATATATTATTGTCATAACGCTGTAGCCCGCAATGTGCTTTTCGGAGATGCAGTAGTCGCGGTTCGCAACGGGAATTGTTGTTACGCTTCCCCCGTAGATAAACCTGATTTTATTCGGACTGCCCTTTGCGATAACAACAACGCTGTTCTTCTGACCGATACGGGCAAGCCCGTCAATATAGCAGCCGAGTATCGGAGTATCGCTTTTCTCGGAAAGCTCATTGATCTTTTCAAAGGTTTTTTCAAGCTTTGCCGAATTTGAAACGTTCTTTTTTGCCGCCTCACTGAGTGCGTCATACTCCTGCTTCGCTTCAAATACCGTTTCAAGATTATCTTCAAAATTGCTCTGCGGCAGATTTTCAATAAGCTTCTCTACCCTTTTGGAATCCTCATTGGGAGCTTTGTCGATTTTGTAATCGGTCTTCAGTCCGCGATACCTGAGTGATATATAAGCCTCTCCGATTTTATCGGTTATCTCGTTATAAACAGGAGCCTGTGCGCCCACGCAGTCGCTTACATACGAAACAGCCGCTTCGGGAGTAACGATTTTTTCTGAACCGTCGGCATAAACCGCCTTAAGCTCAAGTCCGTCAAGATTTATTTTATCACCTGACGAGTACGCTGTTTGAGTCGGCATTTTCGTTATCTTAAGACCGATCGGCTCGTTGCCGCTTGTAACCGAAGACATTCCGAGGAATTTTCCGTCGGAATCATAGCTCATGGCGCTGATTACATCGTCACCGTTCAGTACTCCGAGATCAAGCGTAATATTTTCGGAATATGTCAGGCTCTGCTTTAAAACGCCGTTTACATACACCTCGCAGCTCGCGATCTTCGGATCGGTCATATTAACTTTCAGAACTGAGCCGTCAAGCTTCAGCACCGTGCTTCCCGAATTATTGAGAGCAGAACCGTTCACCGAAGCGTAGAACGTTTCAAAGCTTGTCATCTGACTGTCTATCCAGTCCAAACGCCTGCTGAGCCAAAGTCTGAAATTCTCAATTTCTTTTTCAAATCCCGGCTCTTTGCTCCAAAGCATATCGTTTTTTTCTGCTGATTCATAGATCTTTTCGATTGCCTTGTCAATATCTCCGCCCGGTTTAAGCATATCCTCGATAGCCGTATAACGATACTCTCTGTATGCGTCATAAATGATTTTCACAAAGGCGGGATCTCTCATCATCCTAAATAAATACGCGCCGCGGAAAAATACCCATTTGTTATGGGCAAAAACATTGGTGGAATTATCGCTGCTCATGTCAAGATCCCATACCGGTCCCAAAACAAGCTTGCCGTCAACGTCCTTATACATATATGTACTGCGGTACATGAAATCCTGATTTTGAAATATCTCGTTAAGCAAAAATCCCTTTGCAAAGGACTCGGCATCGGCAAGATCGGAATATCTGACCTTTCTGCCGTTATATTCGGTGCAGAAATCCTCCGACTGCGCCGCCCTCTCGAATGCGGAATAGTAGCCTTGTATTTCTTCAAGCATACCTTTTCCGATACCCTCAGGCTTGCTTACGCTCAGCGTATAACCTCCGTCGGAAACAAAATACGGCTTTTCCGCATCAAAGCCCTCAAGCAAATATCCGCCGTTCGTACTCGGCAATTCGTAATAATCGGAAATGATATATGTTTTACCTTTGAATGTTATTTTTCCTGCCGTCACCCAGTCCATATTTGCTTCCATAAGCTCGGCAAGCTCATCGCGCTCGTTCTTGGTCATGGATTTCTGATTTGCCTTATATATCGCCTTCGCCGCATCATCGGCAACCTCATCCCAATCGGTGATATCAACACGGGTACTGCCGATTCGAACGTGTTCGCAAAGCTGATAATTACCGACAACCTCACCGTTGAGAACAACGTCTATCCACTGAGAACTCATGCTGTCAAGTCCCATATCCTCGGCAAGGTCATAGATGAGCTTATTGCGTGAAAGCGAGGTATCATACGGATTTGAAAGAAGCACCCAGTGCTTGTTTTTACCCATTCCCAGCAGATTCGACTTCGTTTCGAGCTTAATTTTGTACGGCTTTTTTGAAGCGAGCCACGTTGAATTACCTCTGCCCTTTATCTCCATCTCTCCGTCATAAAGCACGGAGTCGGCATTGAATTCCGCATTGCCCTGAAGCTTCATATGCGCCTTTAAAACCTTTTTCCTCTCAACGATCGGCTGACGGTTTTCGGTTTCTATATACATGACCGGCAGCCTGCTTATGAGCATACTGACCGAGCCGTAAAGCTCCCCGTCCGCAGTATACATTTCGGCGGTAAGCATTGATTCAAGATCGGCTTCTATCGGCGTATAGCTGTCACCCGAATTGATTATCTGTTTCTTGTCAATATACCATTTATAAAGAAAATCCGTACCGTTTTCCGCCGTCTTAACGCTAATAGGCACGCCGACCTCGGCATATTCCGAATCAAAATACACCTTTTCACCGTTTGCGGAATATACGGTTTTATCGCCGTCATTCAACGCGAAAGCCGTCATCGGCAAACAGCCGAGAAAAACAGCCGTAATCAGAAGCAATGAAACAATCCTTTTCATAAGCGCATTCTCCTTATAAAAATGTGATCCCTTTCCAATGTATTTAAGGCAACACCATACAATCAAGGTGTACCGATTATTTTCATTTTATCATATATCGGGAAATATATCAATTGAAATAACTCTTTTTTCGGTTATGACCTTATCTGCGGAAACATCGTGCTTTTCCGCAGGTATTTTTTCTCCTTTTATCACGAACGATTCGGGGCAAACAACAAATTTTTTGAAGTCCGTATTCTCGCAGAACCTGTCATAGAATCCTCCGCCCTTGCCTAATCTATTGCCGCATTCATCGGCGGCAACGCACGGAATGATTGCAAGGTCAATTTCGCTTTTTTCAATTTTCGGACATCCGTCTGTCGGTTCGGGGATTCCGAATTTGCCGCTTTGAAGATCGGATAAGCTATTTATTATAACGGCATCCATTGTGCCGTCCCCCGTAATTTTCGGCACACAAAGGGTCTTTCCGCCTTGCAGTGCGTCGATGAGGAGCGGCATTGTGTCCGCCTCCGTTTTAAGAGAAACAAAGACGAAAACGGTTTTTGCCTTTTTCCATTCCTCGGTTCGGGAAACCGTGAAAAAAATTTTTTCTCCCCATTCCTTGAATTTTTCGGGAGATGTGCCGTTGATTTTCTCTCTGCATTTTTTACGCAGTTCATTCTTGTTCATTGCGAATCCCCCTTTCTAAAAATTATAACATAAATGTCAATAACGCATAATCAACGTGCGCGGCATTGTCTTAGATATATTTACAAATCTATGAAAAAGTATTAAACTTGATTACAGCAAACCAAATCAAGCGCGCTTTTATAAAATTCGATATAATATCTTTGTCAGTTGAAAGGGTGAACGGAATGTATGACTGGTACAAAAATATTCAGGATATCGTCGATGAGATCGACCGCTGTATCAAGAATCACGACGACGAGGCTTTAACACTCAGCCGGCTTGCAAAAGTCCTCGGATATTCGGAATATTATGTTTCGCGAAAGTTCGGAGAAATCTCCGGGATGTCGCTGCGCGATTATATGCGCTACAGACGGCTTGCCTTTGCGGTTATAGAGCTGCGCGACACGAACCGCGGAATTCTCGACATTGCTCTCGACTACGGTTTTTCCTCCCATGAGGCGTTCACAAGAGCTTTTCGCGAAGCCTACGGAATCGCACCCGCCGAATATCGAAAAAATCCCGTACCCGTCGTTCTTCGCACGGTCATAAAGCCCTTTGACTGCTATCTTATGGATAACGGAGGTCTTGGCATGAAAGACACAAAGCAGGAAATAAAAACGTATTTTATAACTATTCCCGCACACAAATTTTTGCACATAAGAAACTATGAAAGCATAGGCTACTGGGATTTTTGGCAAAAACAAAGCCAAATTCCGGGTCAGGATTGCGAAACAATCTGCGGTCTGCTCGACAGCATCAAGGGCAAGCTCGATGACGTCGGCACAGGCAGCAATGACAGCGGCAGCGGTCAGGTTATGGCTTTTATAAACGAGCCGACCGGAAGAATCTGCAGCTGGGGCATGCCTCTTGCCGAAGCTTACGGCGTAAGACTGCCTGCCGACTATGACGGTGAAATTCCGCCGCAGATGATGATTATGGACGTGCCGGAGGGCGAATACATCGTTTTTGAACACGGTCCGTTTGACTTTGAAACCGAAAATGCCGCCGTTGAGCAGAAGATTGAGGAAGCGATGAAAAGCTTTGACTATGCCGCTTCAGGCTATGAGCTTGACACCGCACCGGGCAGAGTCTTCTATTTCTATCACGACTGCAAGCGTTTCTGGAAATATATCCGCCCTGTTCGCAAAGTAAAATAACCGCTTAATAAATATCGGGCAAATTCTATAATCAAAGCAAAACGAAAAGCTATAGCTCATTCATCGGCTGAACTGCCGACTGTGAACTATAGCTTTCTTTTTTACAAGTTAATTATAATAAGCTGTTTTGCCTTAATACTTTGCAAGATATGTGTCGATTTCCCACTGAGAAATGCTGGTGCGGTAGCTGTCCCACTCGCGGCGTTTTGCCTCGATAAATTTTGTGTAAACGTGTTCACCGAGAGCTTCTCTGATGAAGTCGCTTGCCTCGAATTCGTCAATTGCTTCCTCAAGAGTGCCGGGAAGAGATTCGATTTTTGCTTCCTTGCGTTCCTCTATACTCATGTCAAAAATATTCTTCACTGTCGATTCGGGCGGCATATAGCCCTTTTCGATTCCGTCAAGACCTGCGAGCAGACAAAGCGCCATTTCAAGATACGGGTTGCAGGACGGATCTGCGCTTCTCAGCTCAACTCTTGTTCCCTTGCCTCTGGCGGCAGGAACGCGGACAAGAGCCGAACGGTTGGAAGCCGACCACGCGATATAAACAGGGGCTTCATATCCGGGAACAAGACGTTTATAGGAATTTACAAGCGGATTGTTAATTGCCGTTGTCGCCTTGATATGCTTCATGATACCTGCAACAAAATGGAGAGCCGTTTCCGAAAGTCCGTACTGTCCGTTCGGGTCGCAGAAAACATTGTTGCCGTCCTTGTCAAAAAGTGACATATTTGTGTGCATTCCCGAACCTGCAATACCGTAAATCGGCTTCGGCATAAAGGTTGCGTAAAGATTGTGAAGCTGTGCATACTTCTTAACGACATATTTGAAAGTCATTACCTTATCGGCAACGGAAAGAACATCGCCGTATTTAAAATCGATCTCATGCTGTCCCTCCGCACATTCGTGGTGCGAAGCTTCAATCTCAAATCCCATATCCTCAAGCGCAACGCACATATCACGTCGGCAGTCACCGCCAAGGTCAACATTGTCAAGGTCAAAATATCCTGCCTTGTCATGCGTCTTGGTTGTCGGTCTGCCCTCTTCATCGGTATGAAAAAGGAAAAATTCAAGCTCAGGGCCGACATTGAATTTATATCCCATGTCATCGGCTTTCTTGATTGCACGTTTCAGAACATTACGCGGATCGCCGATAAACGGTGTTCTGTCCGAGCAGTAAACGTCACAGATAAGACGTGCGGTTTTTCCGTCCGAAAGATGATTCCACGGAAGAACAACAAACGAATCATAATCAGGATACAGATACATATCGGATTCCTCGATACGAACAAAGCCCTCAATGGAAGAACCGTCGGTCATGCACTCGTTGTCAAGAGCCTTTTCCAGCTGGTTTACCGTAATAGCAACGTTTTTCATGCAGCCCAGAATGTCCGTAAATTGAAGCCGAACGAATCTGACGTTCTGTTCTCTTGCCATTCTGAGAATGTCTTCCTTTGTGTACTTACCCATATTGATACCTCTCTCAAATAGTATTTATTTCATTTCGTCAAGCGTCAGGCTGTAGCTCGGAAGAAAATCCTCCATGAAGCACCTGACCTCAGGCATATTAAGCTCTTCAAGCGACTTGAAGTTGGTTTTTGCCGCCTTATCAAAGTCGTGATTGCCCGCCTTTGATTCTTCAACACATTTAGTATAAGCGCATATTTTGTCCGCCGCCTTGACGAATTTCCAAAGCTGACGGTCAGCGTCCTGCTTGATGAAAAACGGTTTGTATTCCTCTCGGATATCCTCCGGGATCATTTCCAGAAGAGCCTTGCAGGCGTCATCCTCAACGCAATTATACGCCTCGCGTATCTGCTTGCTGTAATACTTGACCGGAGTCGGCATATCGCCCGTAATAATTTCCGGAGCGTCATGAAAAACGCCGAGGACAGCCGCGCGCTCGGCATTGACATTGCCGCCGAAGCGCTTGTTGTGAATAACGGCGAGCGAATGAGCCACCGTTGCAACCTCAAGCGAATGCTCGCTGATATTTTCCGTATAGGTATTTCGCATCAATGCCCAGCGGTTTATAAATTTCATTCTTGAAAGCATTGCAAAAAAGTGATATTTTTTGCCCATTAAAGCACCCTCTCTCGGCAACCGATGAAAAATATATCATAAATCGTTTTCGGCTGCCTTAATGAAAAAATTTTAACATACGGCGGCATCTTTTGCAAGGAAATTCTTTCTTTTTTCCTTTTTATGTGATACAATTAATACATATTTATTGAGTCATGGAGGTTCATATGAATTTTACGGAAATAAACAGCAACGGAACCGTTGAGGGCTTCTGCCTTGTAAAGAGCCTTGAAGAGAAAAAAACAGCAAAGGGCGTGCCGTATCTTGACCTTGTTTTAACGGACAGTTCGGGAGAAATCGGCGCAAAGCTCTGGGACTATAAAGAAGAGATTTTCGGATTTATAAAGCAGAATTCTTTGCTTAAGGTCCGCGGTTCAATTTCGATTTTCAACGAGGCTCCTCAGATGCGGCTGGACCGTGTTCGCCTTGCGAATGAATCGGACGGCGTGCTGATCGAGGACTTTGTTCCCAGTGCGGAATACAACGGCGAAGCAATGTACTCTGCGATAGTTGATGTCGTAAACGACTTTGAAAACGCACAGCTTAAGGCCCTCGTTATGACTGCGCTTGAGCAGAATAAAAAGTCTATGCTCTACTGGCCTGCGGCATTCAAGCTTCACCATGCCATAAGGGGCGGTTTGCTCTACCATACGCTTTCCATTCTCAGAATGGCACAGAGAATTGCGGAAATATATCCGTCGGTCGAAAAGGATCTTCTTTTCTCCGGAGTAATTCTTCACGACATTGCGAAGATCGGTGAATTTGATGTTTCGGAAACAGGCATCGCTTCCGGCTACACGGTTGAGGGTACGCTTATCGGACACCTTGTAAAGGGTGCGATGAATATTGAAAAAATCGGTGAAGAGCTGGGTACGGACAGAGAGCTTTTAACTCTTGTGGAGCATATGATAATCTCTCATCACGGCGAACCCGAATTCGGGGCGGCTGTAAGACCGATGTTTCTTGAAGCGGAAATTCTCTCGGAACTCGATATGCTTGACGCAAGGATCTATGAGATCTCGCAGGCTGTTTCCGAGGTAGACTCCGGCGACTTCACACCAAGGCAGTGGGCGCTTGAAAACAGAAAGCTTTACAATCACGGACTTAAGGAAGTCAAACCGAAAGCAGATCTGCTTTGATATAATACCGCACAAATCGCGGTGCATGAATTGCCCTAAAGGAGAATTGCCATGAAAAAATTAGTCAGTGTTCTTTTGGCGGTCGTTATCTTTATCGGCTGCACATCTCTCACCTTTGCCGAGGACGGCAACACAATAACGGGTACACTGAATCTTGTTTCGTTCAATGTTGACGGACTTCCGATTCCTGCGGGTGGTTCTTCGACCAAGCGTGACCCGATCAAGGCTACAAAGCTCATTGCAAAAGAGATTAACGCTTCCGGCTGTGATTTTCTCAGCGCACAGGAGGATTTTAACCTCCATTCGATTCTTGAAAAGAATCTTGACATGGAATATTCCACGCTGACAAGCGGCGGAGTTGCTGTCGGTGACGGACTGAATTTCTTCTCAAAGTATCCGATTTATAATGTCGGCAGAGTTCCGTGGAGAACGGCATACGGCGTGTATGACTGCGGTTCGGACGAGCTGACGCCGAAAGGCATACTTTATTGCACGGCTGAGATTGCGGACGGCGTTTTCATTGATGTTTACAATATCCACGCCGACGCGTGGGAGGACGAGCAGTCAATGCTCGCAAAGGCTGATCAGTTTGACCAGCTTATTGAGCTTGTCGAGGAACATTCGGGAACGGACAGAGCCGTTATATTGACGGGGGACTTCAACACAAATTATTCCGTTTTCCGCGAGGGCTATAAAAACGGACAGTATAAAATTGACCTTTGCCAAAAGCTGATGGACAACTTCATCGGTCACGGCTTTAAGGACGCATGGATCGAATACAACAACGGCGGCAACTATGAGTTTACATACGGCGAAATGTACGAGCGCTACGGCTGCGCCTATCCGAGAACCTGGGATACGCTCGACCATGTTTATTACCGTGACGGCGCAGGCGTTTCATTTGAACTGCTCGAAGCGGTTTATGACGGCTTTGACTGCGACGAGATTTCATGGGACGGACATCTTTCCGACCATGCGGCAGTCAGAACAAAGCTTGCTTACACCGTAAACCCGGATGAGGTCAAGCCTCTCGAAAACAAGCAGACAGAAAAATTCAATTTGTTTGATTACGTTTCAACTGCAATCAGAACTATCTCAAAGGTGATTTTCAAAGCGATAATTAACATTCCGGAGCTTATAAAAAACGGCATCGGCTGGATTAAATAAGGAGATTTTATGGACTGGACAGAAGTAAAAATTAACATTGATTCAAAGGACGTGGAAACGGCGGGCAACATTGCTCAGATGGTCGTCCCCTATGGTATCTATATTGAGGATTACAGCGACCTCGAAGAGGCAGCGTGGGAAATTGCCCACATTGACCTTATTGACGAGGATCTGCTCAAAAAGGACAGAAATAAGGCTGTAATACACGTCTATATTTCACCCGAAGAAAGCCCTGCCGAGGCGGTCGCTTTTCTCTCCGAGCGTTACAACGCAGAGGGTATTAAGCATGAAATCGACCTCAGCGTGTGCCGCAATCAGGACTGGGAGAACAACTGGAAAGAATATTTTAAGCCGATGCCCGTCGGCGAAAAGCTGCTGATTCGCCCCGTTTGGGACAATGATTACGATCCGCAGGGCAGAACGGTGCTTGATATCGAACCCGGTCTTGCTTTCGGAAGCGGCGGACATGACACAACCCGTCTTTGCCTTGAAACGCTCGAAAATCACATCACACCCGATACCGAATTGCTCGATATCGGCTGCGGAAGCGGAATCCTCGGCATTGCAGGACTTCTTCTCGGTGCAAAGAGCGCAACGGGCGTTGATATTGACGAGCTTGCGGTTAAAACAGCAAGGGAAAACGGCGAAATGAACGGCTTCACAGAGCCGAAATATACGGTATTTCAGGGCAACCTGACCGATAAGGTCAGCGGCAAATACGATGTTGTCGTTGCCAATATTGTTGCAGATATCATCGTGATGTTCACAAAGGATGTCGGCAAATTTTTGAAGGATGACGGAATTTATATCACATCCGGAATTATCGACACACGAGAGCAGGACGTACTTGACGCATTCGAAAAGTACGGCTTTGAGGTAGTCGGCAGGCACGAAAGCTGCGGCTGGCTCTGCTTTGAAACGAGGTTGAAGAAATAATGTATCTTAACAGTAACGATATCGTTCTTTTTTCGGGCGATTCGATAACCGATGGCAACCGCGGACATAAAATGGACTGCAACCATATCATGGGTCACGGATATCAGTTTATCCTTGCGGCTAAGGCGGCTTATGAAAACTCCGAGCGCAGACCGAGATTTATTAACAAGGGCTATTCGGGCGCAACGATGGCAAAGCTGCTTGAAACATGGCAGGAGGATGTTATCGACAATGCCCCGACCGTACTCAGTATCCTTGTGGGTACAAACGACGGACTTTTCGGCTTTCTAAACGGGCTTTCACTCAAAGAGGTTGAGGAAACCTACGAAAAGAATCTCACAACAATGATCGAGCTGACGAGGAACGCTCTGCCGCAGACAAAAATAATTGTATGCGAACCGTTTTATTTTCCTCTTTCAAAGGACGATCTGTCATATCGCTACACGCCGCACGTTGAATGTGAGGTTGATACCGGCAGACCCGACAGAGATGAAACTCAAGAGGCGATGGATTACAAATCCGCCGCAATTCAGCTCACAAGGGCGGCGGCGAAGCGAGTTGCGGAAAGCTCTGCGGATATCTTTGTTCCGCTTTATGATAAGTTTTCGGAAAAGATTGCAGGTTCAAAAACCGAATACTTCATGTGGGACGGAACTCACCCCTCGATCGCAGGTCATATGCTCATTGCCGAGGAATGGGAAAAAGCGATTGATAAATCAAATATTTTTTAAAAATATTTATATAACTACTTGTAAAAGTATGGTTATATTTGGTAAAATAGATTTATTAAAAATGAAATGAGGTCTTTTTTATGGCAGATATGGCAAAAAAAGCTTTTTACAGAGCATATCAGAAAACCTTTATGGTTGCCGAGTGTTTCTTCGACTGGTCGGAGCCTGAGCTTCTCAAGGGTCCCGGCGCGGTTAAAGAGCTTCCGGCACTCGTAAAGTCAAAGGGCATTTCAAGCGTACTCGTTGTTACGGATAAGGGTCTTATGGGACTCAATCTGCTTGCAGGACTTTTTGAGCAGCTTGACGCTCAGGGAATCAAGTACACGGTTTATGACGGAGTTCAGCCGAACCCGTCAATTGAAAATATCGAAGAAGCACGCAGACTTTATCTCAAAAACGGCTGCGAGGGCATTATCGCATTCGGCGGCGGTTCTCCGATGGACTGTGCAAAAGCGGCAGGTGCAAGAGTTATGAACCCGAACCAGAGCGTTTCTCAGATGAGAGGCGAGCTGAAGATCAGGCACAAGCTTCCGCCGTTCTTCGCTGTTCCGACGACAGCAGGTACAGGCTCGGAAACGACCCTTGCCGCTGTTGTTACGAATATGCAGACTCATGAGAAATATGCCATCAACGACCCGAAGCTTCGTCCGAAGTATGCGGTTCTTGACCCTGAGCTTACAACAGGACTTCCGCAGAAGATCACCTCAACAACAGGTATGGACGCTCTTACCCATGCTGTCGAGGCTTATATCGGGTTGAGCGGAACAAAGTCAACGAATGACTATGCCGAGAAAGCAACAAAGCTCATCTTTGAGAACCTTGAAACGGCATACAATGACGGCAAAAACATCAAGGCTCGTGAAAATATGCTCGTTGCGTCGTTCTATGCGGGAATGGCATTCACAAGAGCATATGTAGGCTACGTTCATGCGATCGCTCATAATCTCGGCGGAATCTACGGCACACCGCACGGACTCGCAAATGCGGTTATTCTTCCACACGTTCTTGAGTATTACGGCGACACGGCTTATGAGAAGCTTGCAAAGCTTGCCGAGATCGTAGGCGTCGGCGGCTATTCACAGGCAGACAAGGCTATGAACTTCATTGACGCAATCAAGCAGATGAACAAGAACATGAACATTCCGGAGCATTTTGACTTCATTAAGGACGAGGATATCCCGACAATTGTTGAGCGTGCGCTCAGAGAGGGCAATCCGCTCTATCCTGTTCCGAAGATCATGGATGCAAAGGACTGCGAAAAGGTTGTAAGAGCCGTAAGAGGCTTCTAAAAGAATAACTGTATCGGCGGAGCGATCTGCCGATACTTTTTTATAAAAATTTATAAGCAATAAGTGCATTTTTTGCAATTAGATATTGACAATCCGCTCACAATGTGATAAAATATGGTGCAAATTATAAAGATTACCCCTGCAATCTGCGGAGGGAGGGAATACAGTGAGTCAGGTAAAAGTTAAAGAAGGCGAGTCTTTGGACAACGCTCTCAGAAGATTTAAAAGACAGACTTCGAGAGATGGTGTTATCCAGGAGGTTCGTAAAAGAGAACATTATGAGAAGCCCTCTGTAAAGCGTAAGAAGAAGTCTGAG
>DNGF01000075.1:5926-8174 GCA_003486665.1 Oscillospiraceae bacterium | reverse complement strand
CGTAAGAGAAAGTTCAAATAAGAATCAAAACAAAGAAAGACTGTTCGTTAATTCGGACAGTCTTTTTTCTTGCCAATTTATATTTTCAGACAGAAAAAGAAGCCGGCGGAAACCGACTTCTTTTCCCAATAATTGAGGGGTTTATTGAGGAGGGGTATGTACCCGTGAGAGTTGCGGCTCTCTCATTGAGTACAGTTAGATAATAACGGGTAAATGTTAACCGCGTATGAACTTTCTGTTAGCGTTTGGTATATTCTTTGTGAATAAAACACTTAGAACAGCATCGCATAAATTGCGGCGCACGCCTTGCCTGCCTTAAAAATAATCTTAATTATTTGAACAAAAAGGCTTGAAATGCCTGTCATGATGTTGTAAAATCAAAGATGCTATAATTAAGCAAACGGAGGTTTATCCATATGAAATTAGCTGTTCAGCTTTATACTCTCAGAGATGATTATTCAAACGGTGAGGAATTCCTTAACATCCTCGAAAAAGTAAAGGAAATCGGTTTTGACGGAGTTGAGTTCGCAGGCTACGCAGGACTTGAACCGGAGATTATTAAGGCAAAGCTTGACGAACTCGGACTTGTTGCCGTTGGCTGTCACATGGGTCTTGAGGACTATGAGGGCGAAAAACTTGAAGAGTCGATCAAACTCGGCAAAGCTCTCGGCATGGAATACATGGGTATCGGCGGCGCACCTCATTCAACCAAAGAAGAGGTTGACAGACTTGTTGACGTTTTCTCCAAGGCTAATGAGCGCGGCAAGGACGAGGGCATCAAGTTCTATTACCACAACCACACAGAGGAGTTTGAAAACGAGATTGACGGCAAGCTTATTATGGACAGAATTGCCGACGGTGCATATCTTGAAATCGACACCTATTGGAGCTACTGCGGCGGCGCCGATAACTATAAATACATAACCGAGCATAAGGACGATATCATTCTTCTTCACGTTAAAGACGGAATCGACAGACATCCTATGGCTCTCGGCGAGGGTGACAACGACCTTCCTGCCGTATTCAAGGCAGCCAAGGACAGCGGCATTGAATGGCTCATTCTTGAAAATGACGAACCTAAGCCGAACGGAATTGATGACATAACAAGAAGTATGGCGTACTTTAAAGCCAATCTTTAATATAAAGGAGAAAAAGTCATGAAATTAGGAGTTTTTACCTGCCTTTTGCAGAATCTTCCTCTTGAGGAAGCACTTAAATATTTCAAGTCACTCGGCATTGAGATGATTGAACTCGGCTGCGGCGGATTTCCCGGCAATGCACACTGTGACCCCGAAACACTTCTTAACGATGAGGGCAAGTTCAACGAGTTCGTTGCAACAATTAAAAAATATGATATGGAGATCAGCGCATTGAGCTGTCACGGCAACCCCGTTCATCCCGACAAGGAAAAGGCTGCCGCGTTTGACAAGACGATTCGCGACACGATTCTTCTTGCCGAGAAGCTCGGACTTCACCAGATCAACACATTTTCAGGCTGCCCCGGCGACTGCCCTGAGTCAAAGCATCCGAACTGGGTAGTATGTCCGTGGCCGGACGATTTCAGTGAAGTTCTCAAGTGGCAGTGGGAAGAGGTTCTTGTTCCCTATTGGAAAGACCTTGTCGCATTCGCAAAGGCTCACGGAGTTGACAAAATCGCTCTTGAGCTTCACCCCGGCTTCTGCGTTTACAACACAGAGAGCCTTCTCAAGCTTCGCGAAGCAGTAGGTCCTGAGATCGGAGCAAACTTTGATCCGAGCCATCTCATTTGGCAGGGTATGGATCCTGTTGCCTGTATCCGCAAGCTCGGTGACGCAATCTTCCACTTCCATGCAAAGGATACAAAAATCGACAAGTACAATACGATGGTAAACGGCGTTCTTGATACAAAGCCGTATTCCGATGAAATCAACCGCTCATGGATCTTCCGCAGCGTCGGCTACGGCAACGATGAGCTTTATTGGAAAGATATTATTTCAAATCTTCGCCTTGTCGGCTATGATTATGCAATCAGCATCGAGCATGAGGACAGCCTCATGAGCCAGAATGAGGGCTTGACAAAGGCGGTTCAGACGCTTAAAAATGCACTTATTACAGAGTCCACAACGGAGATGTGGTGGGCGTAAGTTTGAATACGCTTTTAAAAGGCTTCCCCTTGAGGGGAAGCTGTCGCGCAGGCGACTGATGAGGTGGAAAAGTTCGAGTCAGATTTCAATAAATAATGTGATATAAATTCGCCACCTCATCCGAG
>DNGF01000075.1:0-5875 GCA_003486665.1 Oscillospiraceae bacterium | reverse complement strand
CTTCCCCTTGAGGGGAAGGCTATAAGGACAACATACTTTAGGAGCAAAACAAAATGGTAAACGGAAAAATCGGCGGCGCAGTCATTGGCTGCGGCGGAATGGGCAGTTGGCACGCCGAAAAGATGTCAAAATACATGAATGACCGCATGGAGCTTGTCGGAATCTATGACATTAATCCTGCGAAAAACAAGGAAGCCGAGGAAAAGGGCTGGCACGCTTTTTCCTCTCAGGAAGAGCTTCTTGCAGACGACAGAATTGATTTTGTTGTCGTTGCAACTCCGAATGACTTCCACCATGACATTGTTATTGCCGCACTCGAAGCAGGCAAAAATGTTATGAGCGAAAAGCCTGTTACAATGTCGAGCGAATTGCTCGACGATATGATCAAAGCGAGTGAGAGAACGGGCAAATTCTTTACCGTTCATCAGAACAGAAGATATGATCCCGACTATCTCACCGTTAAGCGTCTTTATGACGAGAACACTCTCGGCAAGATTTTCAGGATTGAATCCCGCGTAAGCGGTTCGAGAGGAATCCCCGGCGACTGGCGCCAGAGAAAGGCTCAGGGCGGCGGAATGATTCTTGACTGGGGTATTCACATCCTTGACCAGGCGCTCATGATGTTTGACGACAAGGAGCTTGACTCTGTTTACTGTCAGGTAACGCACATCACGAACGATGAGGTCGACGACGGATTTATCGCAACGCTCAATTACAAGGATGATTCGGCTTACGTTATCTCTGTCGGCACAAATAATTTCATCGACTATCCCCGTTGGCACGTTCAGGGAATTAACGGTTCGGCAATCTGCGAGTGGGATCTCAGCGGTAAGGTAGTAATGGTTTCCGACTGGGAGAACAAGGACGCCGTTCCCGTAAGAACCGGCGTTGGACTCACAAAAACAATGGCGCCGAGAACTGACGATTCAATACAGACCTTCCCCCTCCCCTATGTTGAGGACAAGGGCTTCAGCGGTGAACATACGCTTTATAACAATATCTGCGATGTTATAGAGGGCAAGGCAGAACCCATTGTCACCCATGCTCAGCAGAGAAGACTTATCAAAGTTGTTGAGGCTATGTTTGAATCCGCAGAAAAAAATATTGTAGTTAAGTTTTGATCTGTTAACAATAAAAGCTGTTGCCCGTGCGACAGCTTTTATTTATCTTTACTGAGGCGGCTTCTTTGTATGTAGTTAAAAAGAATGTCTAAAAATTCGGAAACGCTCGGCAGATACTCAATATGATACCCTGCCATGCGCTCAAGATCTGCGGGATTAATTTTCCATGCGCGCTGGACGACGGTTCGCATATTTCGCTCGACCGCCGACGGGGTTGAACCCAGCTGTCTTGCAACCTCACTGTAAATATTTTTTGTTATTGAATTCAATCGGTTTTCATCCTCAAGCGCAAGTGTCAGAGCGAGAACGGTTGCTTTATAGCCCTTGTATGTGCTGCAAATACCAAGCCTTCTGAGAACAATTTGAATTTCCATATTTTTCATCCTCCTTTTTTTAATGAATTATATTTCTATATGAGCGAATTCGCGAAATGTCGGCTTTATAATCTCTTTTTCGATAAAAAGGACTAAAAATCGACAAATTTCTAAATCCCTTTTAAAAAGTGTCAACAGCTTTATTTTTCTTGACAAATTTTTTCGCTCTGCTATACTTAAATCGTATTTTGTTTTGGAGGGTAAATATGAAAAGAATAATAAATACCTTTGTTGCTGTGGTTATGTCTGTACTTTTGAGTGTTATACCGCTGATTTCCGTTTCGGCTTCGGCAAAAGACGTCACGGTTCCGAGAATCTGGATTCACGGATTCATGAGTTCAAAGATTTATGATGATGTTTCCGATCCGAACTCGGCTCTTTCATGGCCGCCTACGGAAGAGGAAATTACAAATGCCGTGAAAGAAAGCGTCCCGGCATTTACCGAGCTTGCCGTCACGCGCAACTGGGAGCGTTTCGGCAAGGAGATGGGAAAAATCACGGGCAAGCTTTTTTCCCGCGCAATGAACAATCCCGACGGAACCGTTAAGGAAGGTTCGGGAATCCGCTTTGAATATCCGGAAAAAAGCAGAATCAAGGCGAACAGCGACATTAAATTCCAATATGACTGGCGCGAGGATCCGATTAAAATTGCGGCACAGCTCAATGATTTTATTAATTATGTTCTCGACGCAGCAGACTGTGATCAGGTGGCATTGACCTGCCACAGCTTCGGCGGAGTCGTAACAACAACATATTTCGCACTTTACGGCTGCGACAAGGTCAAAACCGTTGTATTCAACTCAACGGCAATCTACGGAGAAACATATACGGGCGAGCTTATGTCCGGTCAGCTCACTTTCAGCGGAGATTCGCTTCAAAATTATCTTTTCTATGCTTTTCAGGGCAATGAGTATGAAAACCTGATCAATGCAGCAATTAAGGCGGTTCACGATACCGGACTTATGGACCTTATTACCGGTACGCTAAACGGACTCAGCTCCAAAATTGAAAAGGAGGTCTGCTCGCAGTCGATTGTTCCGCTTTTCGGCGGATGGCTTGCGGTCTGGGCAATGGTTCCCGATGAATATCTTGACGATGCGACCGATTTTGTTTTCAACACCATCTATGGCGACAGTGAAACCGACTATTCGGCACTGAGAGAAAAAATCGAAAACTACAACAGACTTGTGCGCTGTAAAAAAACGGAAACGCTTAAAGAAGTAAACGAGAAATGTAATGTCTATGTAATCACGCGCTACGGCTATTCCTCGCTTCCGATGACGCCCTCGGCAAGCAATCAGGGCGACGGCATAATCGACGTAAAATATGCCTCATTCGGTGCAACCGCGAGCGAATACGGTTCAACGCTCAATGTTTCAAAGCGCACGGAATTCATCTCTCCGGACAAAACCGTTGACGCATCAACCTGTCTTTTCCCGGAGCAGACATGGTTCGTAAAAAACATGAAGCACGGCAGTGATGAAGAAGCGCTGAACAATATGATGATCAGGTTCATGAAGCATGACGGACAGGCAACCGTTGAAACATTCGATGAATATCCGAGATTTACGATTTTTGACGGAGAAACAATCTCAGCGGAAATTCCCAATGATAATCAATCGACATTTTTCGACAAAATAAGACATATATTAAATGATATCATAAAGCTCATAAAAGCGTTAATAAATAAAATGAAATGAATAAAAAAATGACGCAACGCAAGAAAAATCGATTAACAGATTATGACTACAGCAAGCCCGGCGCATATTTTATTACAATATGCACAGATAAACGTAAGTGCTTGTTTTGGAGAAAAAATGAACATCCGCTCTCAAAACCTGAATATACTAAACAGCTATCGGAATACGGAAAACTAGTTGACAAAGCAATTAACGATATACCCGACCATTATCCGTTTGTTTCTGTTGACAAATATGTAGTCATGCCCAACCACATTCATATACTGCTCAGAATAAATACAGACGAAAACGGACGACCGATGGTCGCCCCTACGATATCAACTGTAATTCAACAAACCAAAGGAGTTGTCAGCAAGAAAATCGGTTATTCTGTTTGGCAAAAGCTGTATTATGATCACGTTGTACGCAATAGCGTAGATTATGAAGAAATCTGGAATTATATAGACCAAAATCCATTAAACTGGAAAAAGGACAAATTTTATAACCCATAGATTTTTCAGGATTATTTGTAGGGGCGAGCATTGCTCGTCCGCTATGGTCAGAAGCAAATATTTTTTTAATTGTTCTTTACATTTATAAAACGGCATAAAAACACAAACCCCACAGCGGATATTTCCGCCGTGGGGTTATCTGTGTGTTGATGTTACATCATTGAATCCATGAAAGATTCTGCCGATTTAATGGCTTTCTTTGCCATCTTCTTGTAATTCGCCTTTTTGCTGTTCATCATCGAGGATCCGATAATTGTCATTGCGCCGCCGACAAGCATACCGACGCCTATTCCCTTGGCGATGGAAGAACCTGAACTTTTCATAATCTGACCTCCGTTTTAGTTGTTTGGCATCGCCGATAATTGAATTTAAAACGCTCGGCGATCCTTGGGAAAAAACTGAATAATCAGTGTTTCAACATTATTTTGTCACCTTATGAATTGATTATTCTAAAGTTTTGTGGTATAATTTCATAAATAAAACATCCGGAGCTGATTTTATTGAAAAAGCAAAAAAGAGCCGCGCTCATAAATGACATATCCTGTCTTGGCAGATGCTCAATGACAGCCGCAATCCCGATTATTTCTGCCTGCGGAATCGAGAGCGTTCCGCTGCCTACGGGAATTTTTTCCGCACACACGGAATTTGAGGGCTTTGTAAAGACAGATCTTACCGATAAAATCAGTGAAATTACGGATCATTGGAAAAGCCTCGGCATAAGGTTTGACTGCATCTACAGCGGTTATCTTGCAAGCCGCAAGCAGGCAGAAAGCGTAAAAAGATTTTTGCTTGATTTTAAAAAAAGCGATACGTTGTATATTGCCGATCCCGTTATGGGCGATAACGGCGTTTTTTATAAGGGAATTGACGATTCGTTCGTTTCCGAAATGCGTTTTCTCTGCTCTCTTGCCGATATTATTGTTCCCAATGTTACGGAAGCCTGTATGCTTACAGGAACCGAGCTTCGGGAGCAATATGATATGGATTTCATCAAAGAACTGCTCATTTCCCTGCGAAATCTCGGCTCGGCAAGAATAGTTATAACTGGCGTTGAACTCGGTGACGGACAAATCGGCTGCGCCGTTTATGACAGTCTGACAGGCAAAGCAAATATGTTCTTCACGCCGAAAACAGAGGGCAGATTCCCCGGTACGGGTGATGTTTTTGCCGCAGCTTTGACGGCAGCGGTAATGAACGGAAAAGCCTTTGCCGATGCCGTTCAGATAGCAATGGGATTCACCTGCAGATGCGTTGAAGCTACGCTTGAAGCCGAAACAGACAGAAAATACGGTCTTTGCTTTGAGCCGCAGATAAAAAATCTTATTAAATCGGTTGAATGATTTTAACGTTAGAAGGAATTAACAATGGCAGTTTTAAATATTGTTCTCGTTGAACCTGAGATTCCGCAGAATACGGGCAACATCGCACGCACCTGCGCCGCAACGGGAACACGGCTTCATATAATCAAGCCGATGGGTTTTACTCCCGATGATAAGAAATTAAAAAGAGCAGGTCTTGATTACTGGCACCTGCTCGATATAACATACTATGAAAATTTGAATGACTTTTTTGAAAAGAATCCCGACGGTCAGTATCGTTTTTTTACAACCAAGGCACAAAACCGCTATGTTGACGTTGAATACGGCGACAATGTTTATCTCTTTTTCGGAAAGGAAACAAAGGGCTTGCCCGAAGATCTCCTCTTTAAGCACCCGAACGAGTGCGTGCGAATTCCGATGGTTAACGACTCTGCGGCAAGGAGCCTGAATTTATCAAATTCGGTTGCAATAGCTGTCTATGAGGTTCTCAGACAGTGGGACTATCCCGATCTGCTCTGTTCGGGAAAGCTGACGAAATTCGACTGGAGCGACGCTGAATAAAAAGCTTATTGCTTCATTGCAATTTACAAAAAATACAATATGCAGGGAGGTTAAAAAAATGGAAGATGTTGAGATCATCGGAATCGTTAAATAATAATTTTATTTGCACCGGTTGTAAATGCAGCTTCGGGCATTAGACTGCTCTGTGCCTGAATGCACAAAGAAATCTGCATAAAAGCAAAAAAGACGGCACATTTTGCGTGTGCCGCCTTTTTCTTTTAATCCTGTTTTATTTTGTTGTACTTCCGAAGCCGCCGTTGCGGATTCCCGTTGCATCGTCGTCAACCGTTATTCCGTATTCAACGAAAA
>DNGF01000233.1:13771-14120 GCA_003486665.1 Oscillospiraceae bacterium | reverse complement strand
TTTTTTACAAAGAAAAGAATTTCCGAAAAAAGGCTTTGTTCTTTCTTTCGGCAGGGTATCTGTTTAAGTTTTTTATTTTCTTTGTCTGCCGATTAATTAACGGGGATGCAATGTTCACCCTATTTTATGATGCCGGAGCAACATGGTTTTTCTTCTCCCTTGTGTGGTATATTCTGCTTGCGAAGGCGCTGAAAAGATTCGACAAGCGTCTTGTTCTTGTCATTTCTTTTACGATATCGCTGTTTTCAGGCTATTTTAAAGAAATAAACGAATTTCTCAGTATTTCGAGAACGATAGTATTTTTCCCGTATTTTTGGCTCGGAACAATGATTGATAAGGGAAGCCTTTT
>DNGF01000233.1:1103-13762 GCA_003486665.1 Oscillospiraceae bacterium | reverse complement strand
AAGAAAAATTCGCAAATATTTGCTTATTCCATCAATAGTTTTGCTCGCGGGTTGGCTGCTGATTTGTTTCCTGGGATATGACGATCTTAAAGTTATTATTCCTCTTCTCTCCGGTTGCCACCCCTTTACGGAGAAAACCGAGGGCATGGGCTGCTTATACAGACTGCTTACTACGGCGATAACCGTATTGACGGGAGCGGCGATACTGATTGTTGTGCCTGAGAAAAAAATTCCAGTAATCTCCTATATGGGAAGAAATACAATTAACGTTTATTTCTGGCACTATACTTTTTTATATATGGTATTTCGTTTCCTGAATGTTCAGAAGATTGTCGCGAATGACTGGGGAGTGATCCTTTTCCTTGTAATCGCAGCGGCAATCACATTCTTGCTTTCACTGGATATATTCAATTTCCCGTTAAAGTATTTAAACAGGCTGATAATGAATCCATCAAAAGTAAACGACCGATCATCGTGATCGGTCGTTCTCTTATATCTGTTGGTCAGTTTCCTGATTTAATTTGAACATAGGGGAGAATTGCATTTGCAACATTGGAGATCGGCATGGTCTGAAGCCAGACGGTACCGGGACCCGTCAGAACGGTGTTGAAAAGACCTTCGCCGCCGAACAGCTTGTTTTTCAGTCCGGGAACCTGCTGGATTTCCATGCTAACTCCTACAGAAAAGCCCGCAACGTTACCGGTGTTGACGACTATTTTTTCTCCTGCTTTGAGCTCATACTCCACAAGGTCGCCGTCAATTTCAACGAACGCCGTTCCGTTACCCGAAAGACGCTGCATGATAAATCCCTCGCCGCCGAAAAGACCTGCGCTGAATTTTCTGTTAAAATGCACCGAGAGATTAACTCCGGCTTCCGAAGCGAGAAAAGCACTTTTCTGAACGATCATTTCATTCGAAGCGCTGATTTCAACAGCCTTTATCATTCCCGGAAAGCTTGATCCGAATGTAATCATTCCGCTGCCGTGGGCGGTATATATGTTCTGAAACATACTTTCACCGGAAAAGGCTTTTGAAAACATTTTACCGAGTCCGCCGCCCTGCGTTTTCATTTCCATGTTTGGACTCATCCAAACCATTGATCCCTTTTCGGTAATCATTTTTTCGCCGTCATTCAGTCGGCATTCAACAACAGGAAAATCGTTGCCCTTAATTAAATACTGCATATAGCGCCCTCTTAATATGTAAATGTTGCGTCAAGCGTGTACTGACCTGAACCTGAGCCCTCGATATTTGTAAACAAATATGTAGCTTTTGCCTCAACGGCAAGCGGCATCGTGTGATTAAGTGAAAGAATATTTCCGTCTGAGTCAAGGTCTGCCGTAAGAACTGTTCCCGAATAGTCAAGCTTTGATGACTTAACCTTTACATTATATTTATCTGCCTGCTCTTTAATTCCTGCAATGGGGAGAGATGCCTGTGAGTTGTACTTCGGCATGGTCTTGTAATCTACAACCTCATCAACAAGAGTAATTGTAATTCTGTAGCCGTTTTCGGTCTTTACAACCGAATAGTCCTTAACGCCGTCAGCCTCAAGAGCGGTCGGAACAAGGAACTTTTCAGCCTCTGCCGGATTGGATTCGAAGGTCTTTGTGTCGTTGGTCGGAGCTGCCAGATCCTTTATTAAGTTGTTGGCAATATCCTTGAACGCGGTAAGCTTATCAAGCTTTACATCAATTACCGTCTTCTTTTCAATTGTTACTTTTTCGCTTGCATAAGCCTTTTTAAGGGCTTCGTTATAATAGCTTACAGCCTCCGCTTTATCAAAGTCAACGGGATCTTTCTTTTCGTTCTCATCCGTATATTCAATGAGATCTTCAAGATTTACGCTCATCTTGAGTGCCGAAAGCGCGTCGAGAGAGTTGATAAAGCCGTCCTTGTTGATATCTGCCTTTTTGAGATTGATTTCTGTGTCCTCAAAACCTACCGAGTAGCGGAGAATTGTTAAAGCGTCCATGGAATTAACCGTTCCGTCATCGTTTACATCGCCCATATAACCTGCGGCAAAGCCCGTTGCAGATGCCGAAGCGGCAATGGCGGCAACGGTCGCAAGTGAAATTCCTGCCTTAATAAACCTGTTCATAATTATTTATCCTCCTTATTTGAGCAAAGACGGGTCAATGGCAAGCATACCTTTAAGACTGAAGTATGATGAATTAACGCCTGCCTTAAAATCTACAATCTCCTGAGTTTCGGTTGTATCGCCGTTTTGCGTAACAAGTTTTGCCCACTTGCCGTCCAGGAAATAATAGCTGCTTGTTGCCCCATCCGAGGATTTATACGAATCAACGGTATATTTCTTTCCGTTCTCGGTTGCGAACGCGGATCCTGCATAGGTCTGATCCGAGCCGATTGAGATGTCACCGAAATCAAAACTTCCGACATCCTCTTCGGACATTTCAAGATATACCTTGAGATCCGGCAGAACCATATATGCTTTGCCGTTGAGAAGAAGAAGTCTTGCATTCATATTTTTGCCGGAAATCTGAACGGTCATAGCGACGCAGACGTTCTTACCGTCAACCATGATCGTTGTCGGAACTCGCATCGGCTTGCCGTTTTCGTCAACGGTATCTACAATGGTTGAAAGAGTAAATTTACCTGTCTTAATGATAGGATCGATCACTTCGGGCTTCAGGTCGATGGCTGTGGGACCGTCGTAAAGGTCAACCGAAACTCTGAGAACCGTAAGAGCGTCCAAAGAATTAACTTTGCCGTCGCAGTTTACGTCCGCCGCCTTTTCATCAATTGTATCAATTTTGCCGACAGAATACATAAGTATCTTCAAGGCATCCAATGAGTTCGTATTTTTGCTGCCGTCAACATCACCGAGTAATCTTGCAGAGGCCGTAATGCCGAGTGCAGATACTGCGAGAATTGCTGAGAGTAAAATGGAAATAAATTTTTTCATACATTTCATCCTTTCTGTTTACTTTCTTTGATTTTATCAGCATTTTGTTAAATAATCAATAGTTTTTTATTAACAAATGCCTTAATTCGATAAATTATTCCTTAACAATTTTTGCCTTATGTGTGACAATAAGCGAAATAAGCATTTTTAAGTACAACGCAACAAGACAAAACGGAAATATGTCGGTTGAAAATTTTTGAGCGAGAAATCCCGTCAGTGACGGCATTGCAAGAATTCCTATATATGCCGCCGCCATCTGCGAACCCATAACCGCTTGAGACATTCGCTGACCAAAGCGTATCGGGGTCAGATGCACCATGTTCGGATAGAGCGGTCCGTTGCCTAATCCGATCAGAAACAGTCCTACTGCACTTAAAATCGGCACGAACGGCTGTGCTACAAGAGCAATGGCAGGAATAATGAGAATTGCACCGAGCGCAATGATCTGCTGCGGCTTGAGCTTTGAGGAAAGTATTCCTGAAAGAAAACGTCCGAATGCCATTCCGCCGTAGTAAACGGTTACAAACAGCGCCGCTTTATCGACAGTCATTCCTCGCGAGCTGACGAGAAACGAGCTTGCCCATGTTCCGCTGACATATTCAAGCGAGCATGAACCGAAAAGCACAAGCCATGTTGATTTGACACCGGGGAGCTTTACCAGTTTGTGAAGACTGCTTTTTTCGCTTCGTTCCTCAGTGTTACCGGATAATTTTTGGTTCTTCTCCCAAAGCGGGAGAGAGGCAAAGGCAAGGATTGAAATTACAAGCTGAATAATGAATGCCCAACGGTATCCGCTTTGCCACGATCTGCTTTTCAGTGCAAGCGACATGAGGTATGGGCTGAGAGTAACGCCGATTCCGTAGAAGCAGTGCAGAAAGTTCATATGAGAAGCCTTGTAATGGATTGCAACATAGTTGTTGAGCGCCGCGTCAATGGCGCCTGCACCGAAGCCGAGAAACAGCGTGAAAAAGAACATCATATAAATATTCTTTGAAATTGAAAAGCCGAACAAACCGACAGCGGTAAGCGCCGTGCTTACCGCTGTAATTTTCGACGTTGAAAACCTTTCTGTCAGCTTTGAACTCATCAGGCTTGAAATTATCGAGCAAACCGTCATTGTGACGGTGACTGCATTCGCCGCCGAAATCGGCAGACCGAAATCATGATTGATCGCAGGCCATGCCGCTCCGAAGAGCGAATCGGGAATTCCCAGTCCGATGAAGTCAATAAAGATAACAATTAAAAGTAAGGTCGCCATAATTATTTAACAGTGAAATTTGCCGTCATAGCTTCCGACTGTACGCCCCATGCGGTCTGTGCGGTAACGGAAACCGTATATTCGCCTTTTTCAAATTTTCCAAGCTTGAGATGCTCCGTTTTCTCAACCGTTGCGGAATAATACTTCGGAAGAACCCAGTCGGATTTTACAATCTCGCCGTCGGAATTCGTAACCTTAACCTTGTAAAGGAAAACAGGCTCCGAATTTGTGGACTGAGCCGCATTGAATCTGACCGTAACATTTTTAGCAAGCTTTGTAACCTTAAGCTTCGCGTCCTCGTCAAAAACGGGAGCGGTTGATCTTGCTGCCTGCTTTTCGGGAGTATATTCGCGGTTTGCCGGATTTGCAGGGTTGGCAAGAATATATTCGCAAAGAACCTTTTGCTCGATGAGATCAATGCCTCTCAGACGCATATTGCTGTCCTTGTCAAGCTCAACGATCCAGAACTGAGCCTCAAGTCCATTGCCTGTCGGGTGTACCTTTCGCTGATCCTCAACAGTAAGCTCCATATATGCAAGTGCGCCGGTGCCGACGGCGGTGTAGCTTCCCTGCCAAACCGAACGGGGATCGTTAAGCGGATAATGAGAGTGACCGGAGAAGTCAACAACCTGCGGATACTGTTCAAGGATGTCGCTGAAATCATCAATTCCCCATCCGTCAAAATCAGAGCTGCCGTAAACCGTGTTGAGTATATGCTCATGCTGAGAAACAAAAATCGGCTTATTCGGATCGTCCTTAACAGCCTCATCAAGCTGTGCCTTAAGCCAGATCCTCTGATCCTCCGTGTAATTTACGCCCTCAACGTCAGAGGTTGAAATTCCTATAAAATGATAACCGTTGACTACCTTGTGATAGTCGGTATCCTTGCCCATAAGCTGTGAGAAATAGGCAACTGTCTGTTTCTTCATGTTTCTGAAATCGTGGTTGTTCGCGATTATCGGAAGAAGCTCGGTTTCGCTCTTGATATACTTGTCCGCGACAGCCTTAAAGCCTGCGAACTGGTCGATGTTGCCGTCGTTGGTGATATCGCCGTTGATAAGGAATGCGTCAAGATTGTTGTATTCGTCATCGGCTTTTGCTATTGCATAGGCGAGCTTTGCAGCCTTTTCAATTCTGTAGCTGCCCTTGCCGGCGGCGGACTTGAGATGAGAGTCGCTGCAAGCAACAAAACGGATTACAGGGGTAAATTCCGTTTCATCTTTTGGGGCCTTGCCCCAAACAAACAGGCTTGTCAACGACATGAGTACGGTTGTTATCGCAACAATGATAGCTGTTATTTTGTTTAACATTTCTTTTCCTCCTCTTTTATCTTATGTCATATATATTGTCGTTCTTTGGAGTTCTGTTTTTGTATTTGCCGTTTGTAAAGTCGGGAATTTCAACCGTTGCACCGCCGTTCCTGAGCGAAAGCTCGCTCAGCGGAGTAATGCACATCCATGACGCTGCGTCATAAACATCAAGCGGCGGAAGCGTACCTTCCTTGACCGAAACGATCCAGGCTCTTATAATGAACCAATCCATGCCGCCGTGACCCGACTCAAGCATTTCTTTGGTTGTGTCCTGCCAAAGCGGATGGTTGTACTTTCTTGCAAATTTCTTGCCGCGACCCCAGAATTTTTTCTGAGTCCATTCGTTTTTCTTGTAGAGCTTTTTATCAAGGAAAACTATATCACCGTCCTCCTGATAAAGTCCGCCTGTTCCTCTGACCGTGAAACCTCTGCTGTAGAATCGGGGGAGGCAGGTGTCAAGAGTCAGCTCGATAAGCTCTCCTTTTTCTGTTTTAATAAATGTTTTGACAATATCCGCCTGATTGAATTTTGTGCTGCCGAGCGAGGGCTTCAGATCCTTGTGCTGCTTAACAAAATCCTCCATGCCTGCGGCGCGGCTGCAAACCGATGACATTGAAACAAAGCGGTTGCCGTAGTTTATGCCGAGAAGCTTTGCAATCGGACCCAATTCGTGAGTAGGATAGTTTTCGCAGTTTCTTGCAATGTAATTGCGGAGTCTGTAGTGACGGTTCTTTTCGCCGTAAGCGACCTCATCTCTGAGGTCGTGAGCATACTGACCTGAGCAGAAAACAATGTCGCCGAATACACCCTCGCGAACCATATTGTGAACCATCATTTCACGCTCGCCGTAGCAGCAGTTTTCCATCATCATTGCCCAGACACCGGTTTCCTCATATGTATGAACAAGCTCCCAACATTCGTCGAGAGTATAGGCGCCGCCGACTTCCATCGCCGCGGGAATACCTTTTTTCATGGATTCAATTGCAATTTTAACGTGACATTCCCAGTCTGTTGCGATGTAAACGGAGTCAATGCCCGGCATGGAGAGGACCTCGTTGTAGTCAACCGTTCCCATCGGGGCAGGTCTGCCGCCTTCGACAAGCTTTTTGATAACATTATCAACACGGTCCTGATATTTGTCGCAAACGGCAAGGATGTTGACATCCTCCATTTTTGCCATAATTTCAATCATGCTTGCACCGCGGCAGCCAAGACCGATAATTCCTATATTAACAGAATTTTTCATATAGCACCTCTCTCAGTAACCGCTTAGGTTACTTTAAACTTCTTTGTTTTAGGTTATTATACCATATCGGTTCGTTTTTTCAACCTAAAATAAAGAAAAAATGTCGTGACGGCAGGGCAGATTATAATATATAAAAGGTATACGAAAATAAAAAATCAAGAATAGATAGGGCTTGACGGTTGCTCCAATGCGGCATTGTTTTGGCTGTTTATACATTTTGCCTGTATTGTTTATTGCATTTATATAAAATAAAAAGAAATTTTTGTATAGTTTGCAATGTTTTAATTTGGAAAAACCTATTTACAAATTAGGGATTTTCTGATAATATTATTATAAGCCAAACTGGAATGGTGGATTTTGGCGACCCTATTTACAGTTTTCACCGGTTGTAGACCGGAAATTTAACGGAGGTGTTTTAGGTGAAACAATCCAAACGACTGTTGTGCGTTCTTATCGCCCTCATCATGATGCTTTCATGTTTGACGGTCGGTGCCAGCGCATACAAAACCCCATACACTACCTGTAGCTACAGCAGTGTAAAGAAACCCGTTTTCACTAAAGAGCAGGCGGCTTCCGCCGTTCTTGACTATCTCGATGACGAGGTTCTTGCAGGACTTGATGTAAACTTTGATCTGAGTGAATTGAGCCTTCATATTCACATCTATTCTCTTGATAGTCTTTTTGACTCAATCAGATCTATTACAAGACACACTCTCTACAAGATGTTCAGTTTCGGAAATATTGACGATTTGAGCTTCGGTATTCCGAAGAATACCGATATCAGACGCCGTTCCGATACCATGACGGATCTTGAGGTTCTCGGCTATCTTCTCCAGTGGCTTCAGGAAAATGCCGATCCGCTATATAAATGGGTTGACAACTCCTTCAGTCTTGGAATTATCAAAGCGGCATGGGATCCGAAGAAAAAAATTCCGATGCTTAATGACCTTCACGGCTATATCAACGAGATGGCTTATAAGGCATTGATTGATTCAACCGGCGCAGGCTTTGCGGTAGGCGGAGCTTACGACAACCTTGACTACATAGTTAACGATTTCTTTAACAACCGTCTTGTTAAGTTTGTCTGCGACATGATGGCAAAAGCCGACGGCTCGAATGCCGTTGCCGATTTCCTCGGTCTTGCAAAGAATGCCGACGGTACCCTGAAAGATTACGTTAAATTTGTTGATCTTCTTCCGTCACTCAAGAAGTCGATCGGTTCTTCAATTGACTTTACAAAGGTTAAGACCTATGACTTCATTGAGGCACTGTTCAGCGCGCTTATTGACGATATCGTTGTTAAGTATGCGGGTAACCTTATCCTTGATGCCCTTAAGATCAAGCCGGACGATACTACGGCTGATACATCTTACATCAATATCGCGATAACCCTTTTCGTTACAAACGAAACAATGGGACTTCCCGAAGACGCATCGCAGGATGAATTGATCGCCAAATTCCTTGAGTCGAAGGGTGTTGAAAATCCGACAGCCCCGAAGCCGATAGATAAAGTTAACGTTACTCTCCAGTACATCCTCAAAGAAGGTCTTACAAAGTACATCTACTTTAAGGATGACGGAAACGGCGGAAAGTATCTTACTCTTGAGCCGGGCTTTGTTTCACAGCTTTCAGGCTATGTTAAGACATTGCTTCCGATCATAGGTTCTTTCTGGAAGGATGCTCCGGAAATTACAGACGAGCAGTCTAAAGCTCTTGAAACAATGAATGACGAGCAGACGTTCGCATTCCTTGTTAAGTTCCTCCTTGAGGCTCTTGTTGATAATGTTGAGTTCTCGGATGAATGTGACTCTATCAGAGAGCTTGCAACATTTACTCTCATTGATGTATTGAAGGATCTCTATCCGAATGCGGAGTTTGAGGATCTCATGGCTAAGAAGGATGAGAACGGCAATTACATCGGTTCTCAGTACAACCCCGACGGCGACTGGTGTCTTGATCTTGTTGCAGCATTGGTTGACTATTACCTTGTAGGTGAGTTCGGAATGCAGACAGTTAATTCCGATCCCACAAAGATCACCTTCTCGGCAGAGCTTAACGCAGCATTTGACTTCTTCCTTACGAAGTATTCAAAGCTCTTTAACCTCGGTTCAGCCGCAAGCGGCACGGATGTTTGGGCAAAGGTTTACTATTCCGTTAACCAGGTTATTCCTCTTACAAACATTCTTTATGGCGTTGAGAACAATAAGGACGGTCTTAGAGAGATCGTTATGGATAAGCTTTTGAACGCTATCCTTGATTTCGATATTAACACAGTTCTTTCGCTTATCGGCCGCCGTGCTTCAACATCAAAGCTTACGGCAACTCTTGATAAGCCGCTTACACAGATTATCACAAACCTCCTTGCGAGAGTTCTTAACGGCTTGTTCCAGCTTCCTCATTATGAAACGGCGGGTACAACCGATACCGCAACTCAGGTTTCGCTGATTATTCCTTACAGCTATACAAAGCTTGATCAGGTTATTACCGTTGTAAATTCTGACGGAACAGGACTTAAGAATACTGTTAAGCAGCTTCTTGCAAGCCTCGGCAATATTACAGGTCCCGGCTCACTTTGCGACACATCTCTTGATATCGTTGCTGAGCTTCTCGGTGTTCTTGACCTCAAGAGCTATGACTATGTAACCGTTGATTACAACAACAATCATCCGGCGGGAAGCACCTACAGCATCAGTGAGTTGAGGTCGGTATATAACGAGCTTGCTCTTGTAGGCAACGAAGGTCTTCACTATTACGATGATAATTATGAGTACTTCCACATGGTAGATTTTGCTCCTTGGGCATATCTTGCATTTAAACAAAGACTCAGAACTGCCGGCAGTCTTCTTGATCAGTATGACCAGGCTAAGATCGGTAAAGAGGTATTCCCGACAAGTGCCGATATTACATTCAGCTGCTACGCGTTGAACAAGTATAAGGATCTCCTTATCGGAAACCAGACATATAAGTCAACATATCAGCTTGAAAAGGTACTCAGAACCGTAGGAACGGTTAGCTATGAGGATAACCTTAATGCCGACGGAACAAAGAAGTACACTGACAGAACATGGAACGCATTCTGGAATGCTTATCAGTTCGCAAATAAGGTAATGACAGAGTATAAGCAGCAACAGGATGCAGGTACGGCAATGGACTACAGACAGTCCAAGATCAATACGGCAAGACGCCAGCTTTCAAAGGCTTTCCATTCCTTGAAGGATTATATCGGACTTGCAGACTACTCACAGCTGGACGGACAGATTACCCGTGTTGAAAACCTTCTTCCTCCGAGCTTATACACAGACAAGTCGGTTCAGGCTGTTGTTGAAGCTTACAACAACGGCAGAGATCTTGACCGTGACTATGATGCAGACAGTCAGAAGCTTGTTGATAATTACTACAAGCGTTTGTATGATTCGATTGAAAAGCTTGAAAGCGTTCCGAGCATTGAGTTCTATAACTCAGGAGCGACAGCGTTCAACCAGAACATTGACTATCGTTACGGTTATGCAATCGGATTTGACGATACATTCTGGAACGATACCGCCAAGGAAAATTACGGCGGTGAAGAGTTCTTCAGTGATTACTTCTCAGGTGAATACGGATACTCCGGATACGGCGATATCTGCCTCAAGGCTACAAAGCACGGTCCCGGCACAGGTTCCAAGCTTCAGATCGTTGAGGATCCGTACGGCGAGTACAATGTTCAGAGAGAGTTTACTCTTATCATGTTCGGCGATGTAAACGGTGACGGAAGAATTGACGGACAGGATGCAGTTGTCCTTAAGGCATATGCTTCGCTTATGCTTGATCCTGATTTGATTGCAAACTACACTCTTTATGCAGGCGACCTCAACTTTGACGGCAATATCGGTAATTCCGATGTTAAGTCGGTTGAAAATGCGGGTGTATACAGAGAAACGATTAATCAGGCACCGGCCGAGTGCATCGGTAAGGAAAGCAGCTTCGTAGATCTTGCAAACGCTGCAAGAAATTCGAAATAATTTTCCAAATCGGTACAGCGCAAAATCATTTTGCAAAGAAATAATTAACTATGGGCTGTCGGGAAAACCGGCAGTCCTGTTTTTTTGGAGGACAGGATTTGAAGCATACAGTGATAATAAAAAACAGACCCGTCAGAACAGGGAAACATTCTGCTCCGGACGGTGCCATATGCGGAAACGGGGATGTCGGCATCATTCTCGGTGAACATGATAATGGCTTATCGTGCTTTATAAGCAAGGCTGATTTTTGGCTTGCAGGTGAGAGCGGCGGCGATGACGGCGGAATAAAGCCCATCGGAACGGTAAATTTTGATGTTCCCGCCAAAATGTATGAGAATTATTATGTTGAACAGCGTATGGATGAGGGCGAGATTTTTTGCAGATTTCACGACGGTGATAATTTTACCGAATTCCTGATTTTTGTCAGCCATAATGACAACAGCGTTTGGATAAAAAGAACTTGCTCGGACGGAGCGGAATTAAAACCCTGCCGCTTTGTGCCGTCCGAATTGAAGAGCGGCTCGCTTGTAAAGAACGAAACGAACGGTGTGACTGTTTTTACAAGAAAATTTTGCGGAAACAATATAAAATTTGAAACAGAATTGTCTGTTGCCGTTGAAGAAAATAATGAAAGCAACATCGGCATTTGCGTGATTATGCTCAACACCAATCACGATAAATCGAAATTGGTGTTCAGAGATGCTTCAACGGAATGCTTTGACAAGGAGAGAGCGGATAACAAAAAATGGTGGAAAAACTATTATAATAAATCCCGATTTTCGTCAAGTGATGACTTTCTTGAATTGAATTGGTATGCTTCTCAGTATTTCCTTGCCGTATGTGCCTTGAATAATGAGTTTCCGCCGGGTTTGTATGGTAATTTTATCACAAAAGACGGTGTGAATTGGAAAGGGGATTACCACCTTAATTATAATTATCAAGGTTCATTTTACGGTGCGTGTTCCTCAAATCATGTTGAGCTTACGGATTGTTATGACTCTCCGATACTTGCAATGAGAGAGAGGGGCAGATGCTTTTCAAGAGATTTTCTCGGACAAAACGGAGTCTTTTATCCGGTCGGAATAGGTCCTAAGGGAATGATAACGGAAAAAAGCGAGGATGTTTGGGAAAAAATGTTCCTCGGTCAGCGAAGCAATGCGGTGCATTCAACGGATATTATGATAATGCGCTGGTATTCAACCTATGATAAGAAATATGCCGAAAGGGTTTATCCGTTTTTTATTGATGTTGCTGACTTCTGGGAAGGCTATCTCGTAAAGCGCGGCGGCACATATAATGTTGTTCATGACGCGGTACATGAAATTCCGTATTATAAGGATAATTTTGATCCTAAAAAATACAAAAAAGAAATCAATGAAGAGAATAATCTGCTTTCTCTCGGCTTGCTCAGAATGTTCTTTAAATGTATTATTGATATGTCCGCTGAGCTTGATGTCGATGCGGATAGAAGAGCAAAGTGGCAGGATATAGCAGATAATCTGCATGAATTCCCGACTTTTATTAAGAGGGGAAGAAGAGTATATCGCTACACTTCAAACGGTACAGCGTGGAACAACACCAACACTCTTTGCATTCAGCATATTTCTCCTTGCGGACAGATCGGCTTAAATTCAGACCGTAAAGCGCTTAAAATTGCAAAGAATACTTTTTTTACAAACGATAGATGGAATGACGGAAACGGCGGCTGCTCATATTACCCGTGTGCGGCAAGACTGGCAATTTCTCCGAAGCTGATAATAAAAAAGATGAAGAAAAATTTTAAAAAATTCCAACTGCCGAATTTGCTTTTCCTTCACGGAGGCGGATGCCTTGAAAACAGCAGCATAGCTTCTGCAACTCTTAATGAAATGATGCTGCAGAGCTACGAGGGAATTATACGCATTTTTCCGGATTG
>DNGF01000233.1:546-1062 GCA_003486665.1 Oscillospiraceae bacterium | reverse complement strand
GACTGCGCTTTTGAGAATCTGAGGGCATACGGTGCTTTTCTTGTAAGTTCATCGGTTGAAAAATCGCAAATCGGTCAGGTTATAATAACAAGCGAGAAAGGCAGACGTCTGGTGCTTGAAAACCCGTTTGAGAACGCAAAAATCAAAATCGGAAATAAGGAGATCATATCAGACGAAAGAGTATTGACTATGGATACTCAAGAAGGAAGCGTAATTTATATCGAGAATAATAACTGAGCAAACCGACCAATTTTTTAAATAAAATTGGTCGGTTTGTTGTTAGTTTGTTACTTTTTAAATGTAAATAAAACACAATAGTTATAAAATTTACCGATTTTAGAGTAAATACACTGTTATTTCTGTTGACGAACAGAATAACGTGTGTTAAAATAAATTTAAGTATATTCGGTAAGTATAATTTATACAAACGAATATAAATATACAAATAAATTATTCAACAATAAGGTGGTGTTTGTGATGAAACTGAAAAGAAAGATCATCAGTATAATTGCGGTG
>DNGF01000233.1:0-534 GCA_003486665.1 Oscillospiraceae bacterium | reverse complement strand
CTGAGCGACGGTGATAAAATAATTGTGTTCTATATCATCTATTCCGCTGACTGTTATGCCGGGCAGTATTACGGCGGCGGCAGCTCCGGCTGATCCGCAGCTTGTACTTAACAGACCGACCGCAGGCATATATGTCAATGAGGTTACAAGAGTTGCTTATGCGAGCAATTCGCTTAAACCTCCTTCGGGAAACAATTCGGTGATCGTCAAAGCGACAAAATCGGGTGTGCCGTATTTATCGGGTAAGTTTGCCAACATTGCATATGCAGGCGAAACTCTTTACGCGACGCAGATTTCGTTCACTCCCGGTGTGACGCTTGACAGTACGCCGACAATTTCCTGTACGAACACGACTGTTACATTTTCTTCTTCGACTCCCGCATTTGCCAACGGTACTTATACATGGACCGTCAGCGGAGGAACGGCGGAGGTCGGCTCGGCGCTCGTGTTCACGGTCAGCTACGTTTACAGCGAAACCAATGAAATCAGCGGAAAAACATATACCAATAATTATGAAACCTACTGCGTTTCTTA
>DNGF01000194.1:3567-6475 GCA_003486665.1 Oscillospiraceae bacterium | reverse complement strand
AAATCAAATTTATCCTGTTCGTTCATAAAATCATTCCTTGTTGAAAAGCTTAATCGGTGGTTGCTAGTTTGAATGATGCGAGTGCAGCTTGCAGATAGGCAATTTAAAGGCTTTTTCATCATTTAAGAATTTTGCTTTTCTCTTTGCTTACTGAGCCACAGGGCGTTTAAAATTATCTGTTCATAATTGACATCTTCGCCCTTTTTGATGAAATCAAGCAATGCCGCTTTATCCTCGTCATTTTCAACATCGAGTAATACACCTGCAATAAAATCTTTGTCTTCCGAAAACTTCTTCATCTCAATAACAAGCTTACGGCTTAATTCGTTATTCTTTATTTCGTCTTCAATATATTTAGTTAAGTCCATTTTATTTCTCCCAAACTATAAAAAAATTAAAATTCTCTTTTGCTGTTTCAATCATCGGCTGTATCGGACATAATCTGTTTATTCTTTCTTTGCTGATTTAGCCACAGGGCGTTGAGTACGACCTGTTCATATGTTACATCTTCGCCTTTTTGAATGAATTTAATCATTTCTTTTTTGTCGTCATCGTTTTTTGTGTAGACAAGCACACCTAAAATAAAATCGTCATCGCAGTTGGGAACTTTTTTTAATTCCTCAATAAGGCAGGCAGAAAGCGCATCGTTTCTGTTTGTCTTGATAAAATCATCTAATCTTTTCATTTAAAATATTTGTATTCGGCAAATCAGAAATTGATTACGCCGAGGTGTTCGAGAAGAATCTTTGTTCCGATGAGGATAAGGATAACGCCGCCGGCGATCTCCGCCTTGCTCTTATATTTAAGACCGAAGATGTTGCCGACCTTGAGTCCGATTGCGGAAATGACAAACGTTGTAATGCCGATGAACGAAACTGCGGCAACGATGTTAACATCGGGCAGCAGGGCAAAGGTGATTCCGACTGCGAGTGCGTCAATGCTTGTTGCGATTGCAAGGACGATCATCGTCTTGAACGAGAACGAATCGTTTGCCTTTTCCTCTTCCTTTGAGCAGCCCTCACGGATCATGTTTCCGCCGATCAAAAGTAGCAGAACGAACGCAACCCAATGGTCAATTGATGTGATGTATTTTTCAAATGTTGAGCCGAGAAAATAGCCGATAGCTGGCATAAGCGCCTGAAATCCGCCAAACCATGCGCCGATTATCAGGTAGTGCTTTGCTTTGAGCTTCTGCGTTGAAAGACCCTTGCATACCGAAACTGCGAAAGCGTCCATTGACAGTCCGACTGCCAAGATAAATAATTCAAGTAACCCCATATTTTACCTCCGAGAATAAAAAAATCAGACACCGCCGTGCCTGAAAAAATCCCAGACACGGCAAAGCCACGTCTGAGTCTCGTTATTTAAGACAAGCCAGACGCATTGCGTCAGTGTGTTGACTTGCCACTCGCTTTGAGCTATCTACTCCCTCAAACTCTGCCGATTATAGCATATTAAATTGTATGTGTCAACCTTTATTTCTTGAACAAAACATGGAATTGTTTTTTATTGAAGATGTGAAGCCAGCATTACCTTTTATTGACAGCTTCATTGTTGACAAAGCAGGGGAAATGCTTTAAACTGAATTTAAAAGAAAGACGAAGGAGTTTTATTATGCTTTCAAAGCCTCAATATGAAGAACAGATCGCCGCAACCCGTGACAAGCGCATGAAATGGTGGCGCGAAGCAAGATTCGGTATGTTTATCCATTACGGACTTTTTTCACAGCTCGGAAGAAACGAATGGGCTATGGCGTGTGAAAATATTCCGCCTGAGGAGTACGAAGCACTTGCCGATAATTTTTGCCCGAAAGAGGGCTGCTGCCGTGAATGGGCAAAGCTTGCCAAGGAAGCAGGCTGTAAATACATGGTTATGACGACCCGTCATCATGAGGGTTTCAGCCTTTGGGATTCAAAAGCAAATCCGTACAATTCCGTCAATTACGGTCCGCACCGCGATATAGTCAAGGAGTTCGTTGAAGCCTGCCGTGAGTTTGACCTCAAAATCGGATTTTATTCGACCTGCATGGAATGGCATCATCCCGACAGCGGAATCTGCGCTTATGACACAGAGGCGAGAAGACGTTACACGCAGTTCCTTAAGGATATAAATACCGAGCTGCTCACTCAGTACGGCAAGATTGATATTCTTTGGTATGACGTTCCGCTGCCGATGGAGTCGTGGGAGGGCTGGGATTCGCTTGAACGCAATCAGTATCTCAGAAGCCTTCAGCCTGATATCATCATCAACGACAGAAGCGGACTTGCCGAGGATTTCGGTACACCGGAGGAGCATATCACTCCGTCCGAGCGTGACTGGGAGGCTTGCATGACCTTCAACGGAATCAGCTGGGGCTATGTCGATTCCGATCAGGCGCTTCCGTACAGCTACACGCCGCAGAGAATCGTCAATATGCTTCAGAGATGCTGTGAATACGGCGGAAATCTTCTGCTCAATGTCGGTCCGAAGCCCGATGGCTCGATCCCTTACGAAGTAATTGACCCGCTTCACAAGGTGGGCGAGTGGCTCAAGGTCAACGGCGAGGCTGTTTACGGTATTCTCAACAAGGGTGAGGGCAACAAATTTCAGCTCAACGGCGTCGGAAGAGGCACGTCCAAGGGTACAACGCTTTATATGTGGAACAAGATCTGGGCGCCGTGCAACGGAAAAATGGCTCTTGCCGGACTGATGGACGAGCCGAAGAGGATTTCGTTCATGGACGGCACTCCGATAAAGTTCGAGAAAAAGGGCGACAGAATTTTCATATGGGATTTGCCTGAGAAAAGCCCCGACCCGATCATAAATTATCCGCTCATTAAGCTTGAATTCGACAAGCTCCCAAGGTACAGATTTGCGTCGTACTTCCCACAGCTCAACGGCGGCAGAGATGACAGAGAAATTGTCAGAG